>CAZFJB010000007.1:0-15887 GCA_964519775.1 uncultured Oscillibacter sp. | reverse complement strand
TTACAAAAGCGTGATTTTGTTTAACAGAGCAGACGCATCCGCTCCATTTGGCGGAGATGCTCCGCCCCGCTGGTGATGAGGTAGAGACGGGTGGTGTCCATGGAACTGTGGCCCAGGATGTCCGCCAGCTTGACGATGTCGTGGTAAAGGTCGTAAAAGGTCCGGGCGAACAGATGACGCAGATTGTGAGGGAACACCTTGCTCTCCGCCACACCGGCCAGAGGGCACAGCCGCTTCATCTCCGCCCAGATCTGCGTCCGGCTCAGAGGCGCTCCGCCCCTGGTCCGAAAGATCACGCCGGAGGCGATCCGTTCCTGCTTGGCGTAGAGGAGCAGCTTGCGGCAGAGCGAGCCCGGCAGCAGAATGGTGCGGATCTTCCCCTTTAAGGCGATCCCGGCCTTGCCCCGGCGGGCGGCTTCCACGGTGATGTACCGGGCTTCGCCCACCCGGATGCCGGTGGCGCAGAGCGTTTCCAGCACCAAAGCCAGCCGCCGCTTGCCTGATGCCCGGGCGGCGTGGACCAGCCGGCGGTACTCCGCCTCCTCCAGCTCCCGCTCCGGGTCCTGAAAGCTGCGGCGCTGGAGCCGCAGGGGTTTTACATAGCAGTCCGGCCAGCTTTGATAAAGAAAAAAGCGGTTGAGCCCCGCCAGCATGGTGTTCACCGTGGCGGGGGCATGACTTTTTGCCAGACGGGCCTTCCAGGCCAGCACCTGCTCCCGGTTCGCCATGCCGCCGCTCCAGGCGGCAAAGGCCCGGACGCTGCGGACGTAGTTCTCCACGGTGCCGGGGGCGTACTCCTTTTCCAGCAGGGCCGCCTGAAAGACTGCCACCGTCTCGGCGGTGACACGGCAGGCGCTTTTTTGCGCGCGGGTCATATCAGTTACCTCCTTTAAAAACACCGCCGCCCTGTAGGACGGCAGTAATGGATCCCCCTTGACACAGCGCTTGTGCCAAGGGGGATCATTATACATGATAAAAGGGGGAAGGAGAAATCTGAAATTCAGATCGCTTTTGGGATGCTGATTTACTGGGATGCGGAAAGGCCGGATGCCATAGGCATCCGACCTTTCTCTGGTGGAAATATATAGAGGTAAAATAGAACTGTAAAATGTTACTGCTTGGTCACTGCGTCAGCCTTATCCTTCTTGATGATACGATAGATAGAAACAAGAGTCGGCAGAGCGATGGTGGGGATGGCGATCTTACCCAACAGAGTATAACCCTTGTTGACGATGGCGATCAGGCCCATCCGGGAAATCACCCAGCAGACCAGAAGGTAGCAGGCGGAGAGAATGAAGAACTTGGCCTTGTGGTTGATCTTTTCGCTCTTCCAGAAAACTATCCAGCGGTTGGAGAAGGTGAAGGTAAAGCTGGGAGCGGTGGAGACCACGGCGAAGACCACGACCACCCAGTACACAGCGGTGAGGATGGTGGGCAGATACTGCTGGCAGATGGTGAGGATGGGGGCGCTGTCGGCAGAGAGCTCGGGCATGAAGGGCAGAACAATGATGCCGGTCATGATGAACAATGACGTAACCATCACGCCGATCATGATACCGGAGCCATAGGAGTCTTTCTTGCTGCGCAGGCGGTCACCATAGTTGCTCAGGGTAGCGCCCCAGCTGGTGGTGGTGAAGCAGTAAGAAATGAACATGGAGGCGTGAGCGGCCACAGTGGTCAGACCCCAGTTGGGACCTTCGCTAAAGTTGCCGATCCGGGCAGCCAGCACATCGCTGCGGACACCAAAGACCGCAATCATAATAGCAACGATGGAGACGATCAGGGTGATGGTCATGACACCGTTGAACTTCCGGAGAAAGCCGGCGCCGTTAACGGTCAGCAAAGCAAACAGCAGCACACCGCCGACACTGGCGATCGCGTTGGGGATGCCAAACAGGGAGTTCATCAACTGGGCGAACAGAGCGATGGTAGCGCCCGTGGTGACGAGACCCGACATGGAGGTGTAAATGTCAAAGAATACCGTGCAGACCTTTCTGCCTGTGGGATTCGCGTCCGGATTTTGCAGGCCCCACAGCGCCAGAAAATATTCATTGTAGTTACTGACCTTATAGCAGCGAACGATGTCCAAGCCGGTTGCGCAGAAGAAAGCCATAAACAGGCAGAAGATCAGGAGCCAAACGAAGGCCCAGCCGCCGCCCAGCGTTACGATGTACTGAGAGGCATACACGCCGGAGGCCATATTGGCGCCGCAGTAGGTGCCAAACATCAAAGCACCCAGACCAAACCAAATTTTAAAAGTTTCCCATGCGCTGGATTTCTTTTCCATAAAGAATTCTCCTTTCCTATCTCTCGGAGTCCAAAAATAACTTTTCGGACAGCAATATTGCTGTCCTTGGCAGAGGCAAAACCGCTGCCAAGGACTTTATGATTGACTCAAGAGTGTTGGCGGGGCAGTATGCGGACCGCCGAATTGAAATTTACTTATGAGCGGCAGCGTACTCCGCGGCAGCATCCCGGACCCAGTTGAAACGGTCATCATCAATATCGTTGGGAACAGTGCAGTCAGCACCAATGACCACGCCGATCTGGCCCATGCTGTCCAGCAGGTCCCAAGTGGCCTTCTTTAGCTCTTCCTTGGTGCTCTTGTAGATCACGCCGTCCTGGGTGAAGCCGCCGATGACGGGCTTGCCGTTAAAGAGCTTCTTGGCCTCGGCCATGGTGGTGCCCTCAGCGTTGACGGCCACGCTGTAAGCGGCGGCGTCATAGCTGGTGTAAAGGGTCAGATCGTTACCGTTGCCATGGTAGCCGCAGATGTGGAGAATATTCATGTCACGAATCTTCTTGGCCTCAGCCAGAACGTACTTCTCACTGGGAGCCACATACTTCTCGTGGAACTCCTTGGAGTAGAAGCCTCCCTGGTTGGCGCAGCTAAAGTAGATGCCGTCAGCGCCGCACTCGGTGAGCAGGATCTTGTTCAGCTCGGCAATGCCGTGAGACATTCTCATCAGGCAGTCGCCCACAGCCTGGGGATCTTCCTCCATCAGCTTGCGCATGATAGGCTCACTGGCACCGGCTACGGGGATTTCGGAGGTAAGGGCATTGCGCAGGACCCAGGAAGCGGAGAAAGCGGTCACATAAATGGGAGCGTCGCACTTTTCGCGATAGATCTCGACCACGCGCTTGGTCAGATCAATCTGTGCCTTGGCATATTCGCAGTCTATGGACATGGGCTGGATCTTGGCCAGGTCAGCGGCGGACTCCACGAAGGATACGTCCAGAGGCATCATCATCAGGGTGTCGTTCATGATCTTGATGACATCAGGATTGAATTTTTCCAGAGCGGGGCGGTGGCCCTCCACGTTCCGGTCAATAGCGCCGGGGATAGACAGACCCATGTTCCATTCGTCAACGGGGGTGAAGTGATGGAAGAAGGCTACGGGGACACGGTCCACCGGCTGATTGGCAAAGACCTTTTCCATTCTTTCGCGTTTCGTCATGATATGATCTCCTTTCTGATTTCACGAGCATGATTGACATATTGCCCAAAATTATGCTATCATATCAGCGGTCAACTGTATAATATATTAAAATCATGCTGGTATGCCTAAAAGCTATAACCACAAGCCGTATATGGAGGTGTGACATGAAAATCACAACGCTGGAATATTTCATCACACTGGCGGGGTCCCGCTCTATCAACGAGGCAGCGCAAAAGCTGTATATCGCGCAGCCCAGCCTGACGAAGGCGCTGCAGAGCCTTGAAAAGGAGTTTGGCTTTCAGCTTTTTATGCGGGGCAAGTCCGGGGTGGAACTGACGGAGGCCGGCCGCCGGATCTTGCCGGAAGTTCAGCAGATGGTGGCGTGCTATCAGAAGTGCCTGAAACTGGGAAAAGAATGTGAACTGCACACGCTGGACATCTATACCCACGTTTCTTTTCCCAACTTCCTTTTGCCGGATGTGATCCTGAACCTGAAGCAGCGCCACCCGGAGCTGACCATCAACTGTATGTACAGCGCCGCGCCGGAGCTGCATATCTCTCAGGACATGGAAAACCCAGTCCTCGTGATCCTGCCTTATGCCCAGGGGGAGGCATATCAAAAGCTGATCAAGCGCCAGGGCAACCCGCCTGATGTGCTTTTCCAGGGAGAGTATGTGTGCCTTGCCAACCGAAATGGCCCGCTGGCAGGAAAGCGGCAGGTCACGCTGGAGGAATTGAAGCAGTGCTATCTGGCACTTCCTGAGATGGATGTGCCGCAAGGGCATACCACATTGTTAAGCCCGCTTGTCGCTGAGCTTAACCAATGTCGGAAAACGATCCAACTGGAATCGGTCAACAGCGTGATCAATCTGGTGGCAAAGCACGCGGAGACCTACGCACTTTCTTACTGGCCGGCCCTTTGCCGTTACAGCGCGGTCATTGAGAACAAGCTGATTGGGATCCCATTTTCCGATGTTGACACCAAAAGCGACTACTGTCTGTTCTATTCCAAACAGGCATATGACCAGTACCCCCTTATTCAGGAGGTGGTCAAGGCCATCCGCTGGCAGGCGGAGGATTTCCTGAAAAGCTGTCCGCCCTTTATGTGGGCGGAGTGAGGGCGTCTGCCGGAAGGAAGAAACACCGCGGCGCGGTGTACGCCTGTTTTGGTACAAATTCCCATAAAAAATACCCCCTTATGCGGATGCGTATCCGCATAAGGGGGTATTGATCGTTTTTCGGGCTTATCGGCGGGCTTTTTGCGTGAGGACGCTGAGGAAGGCTTCAAACGCCTCGCCGTCCGTGGCGGGCGGGGCGGGGACGGTGAGCATCGTCTGATCCGCCAGGTACAAAATGGCGGCGTGCTTGCTCCGACGGATGGCGGTGATATACTGGAAGGGGATATCCATGGCATGGATGTCGCCCCGGATGCTGATGCCCCGCTCTGTCACATACAAGCTGGCCCGCTGATCAGGGTGGAGCAGGGTGATGGGCCGGATCTCCTTGCGGAGCCGCCCGAGAAGTAGCGGTGTAAAGGTGGAATAGTATTCATAGTCACACAGCAGGATCAGCGCGGTGTAAAGGGCGATCATCCCCAGGGAGTCGGCGGCGGTGGAGGCGTAGACCAGCACACTGGTGATCATCAGCTTGGCGTAGAGTACACGGTTGAAGATGAGCTTCGTGGTAAAGCGCTTCCGCCGGGCGTCCCGCTGATCCCGGAGGTAGGCATCCTGATCGTAGCGATAATCCAGCCGGAGCCGCGCGTCCTCCGGCGGGGTAAAGTCCATGCCCTTCCGGGCGGCGACCTTGGCCTGATCGGTGAAGGCGGTCAGGAAGGCCTCCTTCCCGCCGAAGGCTTCAATGGCGGAGGCGGGGATGATGTCAGCGGGGGCGGCGTTGAAAATGGGGATGAGCATATCGTCGATCTCGTCAAAGCCGCCGAAGCAGGGCCAGGTATATTCCGCGTGGTAGCTGCCGCAGGTAAGGAAAAAGCCCTCCTCATCCACACGGACCCGGTGCTCCAGCCAGAAGTCCTTGGTGATGCCGTTGCGGTCCTTGATGACCTGGAGGGAACGGCTGGAGCCGCTCCAGTACCGGGTGCGGACAATGAAGTTACAGACGCTCAGGGCCACGGCCACCACGGCCAGGATCGCCAGGGGCACACCGGTCATCAGACCGTTTGCCGCGGCGAAGGCCAGCGCGCAAAGGGGCATCAGCACCAGAACAAGGGTGAAAAAGCGGTTCATGGGGGTATTCATCTGGCGCTTCTGGCGGATCTGGAGAAACTGGTCGTATTCCGATTCCTTGACTTTATAGCGTAAGATCATAGCGGCGGGGGTCCTTTCCTGGTCTTGATTTATTGAGCGGCCAACGAGTATCTGAAAGATATTTACATTTTCCTCGATTTTTTCGATCATATCTCGTCAGTCAACTATTTAATGATAATATACCAAACGGATGACAGATACAATATGTCAATATTACACAAAAAGCAGCGGTCGTTTTTTGGGATTTTAAAGGTTGACAAGATTTAGGTATATATTTATAATCAAAAGGTATTTACAAAAGCATGGGTTTCCGGTGCCGCATACCCAAAGACCCAATGACCGCGCCGGCCCTTACAGGGCAAAGGTGAACAGGGGGATCTCCTGGGTCATGTTGGGATAGATGGTATAGGTGGCACCCAGCAGCCGCATATCGGCGCTGTAAATATCCGTACACCACATCTGCATGGAAGTCGGATCGCCCAGCAGCTTCTTCACCGGTTCCAGGAACGGATAGAGCGGCGTGTTCACAAAGATCTTCATGTACTTGGGCGAGAGTCCCAGATGATGCTCCATGTAGTCAAAGACGAAGTGAGTGCGCAGGTGATCCAGGGTGGGCAGGATGTTCCCCTTTACATACACGGCGGGGATATACAGGCAGTCAACAGACTCCATTTTGCCCTCGTCTTTCTGGTTAGCCAGCAGGATCTCGTAAAAATCCGTGTTCGTCCCCTCCAGGTGGGCCTTTTTCAGCAGCGGTTCCGGCCCCTGAGTCAGGCGAAAGGAGATCACCTCGTGGACCCGGGTCTTTTCCGTGGGCACGAAGCGGATGGCGGAGACAAAGGCGCTGGCCTCCAGAGGGACCTGAGGATGGGCGGAGACAAAGGTGCCGCTGCCCCGCACGCTTTCCAGCACACCGGCCACGGAGAGCTCCTTGAGGGCCTTGTTCACGGTGATACGGGAAGTGGCGAACTGCTCGGAGAGCTCTTTCTCCGTGGGGAGCTTGCTGCCGGGGAGATAGGTACCGGACTGGATGGCATCCAGAATGTAGTTCTGGATCTTGACATATTTCGGGGTGTTTTCATTGTTGTGTGTCATGAGAGATCACTTCCGTTTTATTGATAGGGAATCGGTCTGCCAGGGCGAAAGTCATGTAAGATTGAAAAGGTATATACCTATAATATCATCCGAATGGAGATTGTCAATATCTTTTCGGAAAGGTATATGACAATTTTGAGAAAAGTGCCGGTACGGTGTCCGGCGAAGGAGCAAGGTATCTAAAAGCCACGGCTTTGCGATAAATATTTTTATGTATTGGGAGGAACAAGATGAATAAGACTGAACGTGTCAAGGCAGTTCTGGCTGGTCAGGAAGTGGACCGTGTCCCCGCCAGCGTGTGGATGCACATCAGTGATCTGGACCAGGACCCCCGCTCTTTGGCGGAGGCCATGGTGGAATTTAACCTTAAGCACGATTTCGATTTCATCAAGATGATGCCCTTCGGCGCTTACGGCGTGCCTGACTGGGGCGCCAAGCTGGACATCTTCTGCGACAAGTATAAGGAAGTGGAGATCGCCGCCCCCGGCATCACCTGCGTGGAGGACTATTATAATATGGAAGTCCTGCCCGCCACCTACGGCACCTGGGGCAAGACCCTTCAGCTCTCTCACTGGACCCGCAAGGAGCTGGCCAAGCATGACGCGCTGGACACTCCCTATGTCCAGACCATCTTCAGCCCCTCTACCACGCTGAAGAAGCTGGCCGGTGACCGTGTCTTCGCCGACATGGTGGAGCATCCCGAGGCTGTTCACCACGCGCTGGAGGTCATCACCGAGACCACCATCAACTTTGTCAACGCCAACATCGAAGCCGGCGTCAGCGGCTTCTTCTTCGCCACGCAGCTGGCCACCTACGATCTGATGACCGAGGAAGGCTACGCCGAGTTCGGCAAGCCCTATGATCTGCGGGTCATCAACGCCTATAAGGACAAGACCTGGTTCAACGTGCTGCATATCCATGGCAAGAACACCATGTTCAAGACCATGTGCAAGTATCCTCTGCCCATCATTAGCTGGCATGACCGGCAGGATGGCCCCACCATGGCCGAAGCCAAGGAGATGACCGACAAGGTGTTCCTGGGCGGCCTGCGGGAAGGTCCCGCCGTTGTCAACGGCCACCTGGTCTATGACAGCATCCTGGCCGAAGAGGGCGCCACCCCCGCCAGCATTGAAAAGCACATCCATGAGGCCATCGACTCCATGGACGGCAAGCGCATGATGATCGGCCCCGGCTGCGTGGCTGAGCCCCACTCCAGCGAGGAGAACATCCAGGCTGTCCGTGACGCTGTGGGCTCCTGGAAGAAGTAAGCACCGATCAAAATGATAAGGCGGCGATGAGATGAGCAACAAACAAAAGGCGATCCTGGTGATGCTGACCTCCACGTTCTGCTTCAGCGTCATGCAGTTGATCGTCAAGCTCTCCGCCGGCGCGATCCCCACCATGGAACAGGTCTTTGTCCGCAATTTCGTCACACTGTTTTACGGCTTTTTCATGGTGCGCCGCACTGGGGGAAGGCTGCTGGGCAAGCGGGAAAACTGGTCCCGGCTCCTGATCCGGGCCGTTGGCGGCTATGTGGGGATTGTGGGGTATTTTTACGCCACTACCCACATGAACACGGCGGACGCCAGTCTGCTCAACCGCAGCTCCCCGTTCTTTGTTATGCTCATCTCGGCCATTTTCCTGAAAAGCCGCATCACCAGGCACCAGATCCTGGCGCTGGCGCTGGCCTTTGCCGGCGCGGTGCTGGCCATCGATCCCCGATTCAACAGCGATCTGCTCCCCGCGGCGGCCGGCGTGCTGTCCGCCGCCGGGGCGGCAGTGGGCTATGTGATGATCAGCACACTGCGGGGAAAAGAGAGCAACGCCACCATCATTTTCACATTTTCCCTGGTATCCTGCCTTTTGAGCGTGATCCAGGGAGGCAGCGAGTTCGTTCTTCCCCAGGGCAGCCAATGGCTGCTGCTGGCGGGACTGGGCGCTTCCGCTGCCGTGGGGCAGATCCTGCTGACCCAGGCCTATAAAATGGCGGATACAGGTGAGATGAGCATCATCAACTACACCGGCATCCTCTTTTCGGCCCTGTTGGGCACGCTGTTCCTGGATCAGCCCATTGAACTGCGGACCGCCTGCGGCATCGTATTGATCTTCGCCGCGGCGCTGGTGCTGTATTTCACCAAGGAACGCCCCGCGAAAGCCGCCTGAGAGGCGGCACGGCCGCCCGCTCCGTATGCGGGCAGTAAAAAATGTGTGTTCTCTGCCGCAAGGCAGTTACACAATATAGGGTAAAGGAAATATTTAGGAGGAAAGTCATGAAAAAAAGACTCATTGCCCTGGCACTCGCATCCATGATGTGCCTGTCCCTGGCCGCCTGCGGCGGTTCCAGCAGCTCCAGCAGTTCCAGTTCCAGCAGCTCCAGCACCAGCACCCCCGCTGAGGACAGCAACTGGAACGTTGTCCGTCCCGAGGGCCTGCCCGAGGACTTCCCCAGCAAGGAGATCACCTACATCTATCCCTTCGGCACCGGCTCCATGCAGGACGTTTACATCCGCGTTCTGGCTGAGAAGATCAAGGAGAAGGAAGGCTGGAAGAAGAGCATCGTTGTCCAGCAGAAGGAAGGCGCCAGCGGCGATATCGGCTGGAGCAGCTACATGAAGGCTAAGAACGATGGCTACACCATCTGCTTCGCTCCCACCTCTCAGATGATCACCGCCCTGACCCTGGGCCGTGACTACACTCCCGACAATCTGGAGTACATCTTCAACATGATGACCGACCCCGGCGCTGTGGGCGTGGCCGCCAACTCTCCCTACAAGACCCTGGAAGAGCTGCTGACCGCCGCTAAGGAAAAGCCCGGCACGATCTCTGTTGGTGTTACCTCTGTCAACGGCGGCGAGGGCCTGGCCGTGATCCAGCTGGAGAAGGCTTCCGGCGCTGAGTTCAACGTGGTTCCCTTCGACTCCGAGGCTGAGATCCTGACCGCTGTTGCCGGCGGCCACTGCGATTCCTTCTGCCTGAACGTCGGCGACTGCACCACCTTCCTGGACGAGGGTTCCGTGGTCATGCTGGCCGTTGGTACGCCCACTCACTCCCAGTTCTATCCCGATGTGCCCACCTATCAGGAGTGCGGTTATGATGTGATCCAGGCTAACAGCCGCGCCGTCTCCGCTCCCAAGGGCACCGATCCCGCCATCATCCAGTACCTGTCTGACTGCTTCGTGGCCGCCGCCAACGATCCCGACGTGCAGGCTCAGGTCGCCAACCTGAACGTGCCCTTCGACACCATGGACCACGAGACCTGCACCGAGACCTTCCACGGCTACTATGATAGCTACAAGGCTCTGTGGGACGTTGAGCCCTGGGCCTGATCCCCAGCATACGATCCACTGATAGTATCATTGTGAATTGAGCGCCGGGCCGCCGGTACCCCAATTACCGGCGGCCCCGCTCGATACTGAAAAACATCTTTTTGGCTTTTCGCGTCACCGGCGGCCCCCGGGCTGCCGAACGCATATGGGAACAAAGGCTGTATTGACGCAAATCGTGAAATAGAAGATTCAATTCAGTATTGTGGTTACTGAGGAGTGTAAATAGTGAAAACAAAAAAGGAATTTAACTGGAATATTATTTCCTGTATCTTCATTTACATTTGGGCTGCTGTGTTCTTCATTGCCTCCATCGGCATTGAGGAGCAGAGCTCCCGGATGTTCCCCCGGATCATGTGCTTCCTGGCCGTGGTCCTGTCCACCGTGTTCCTGATCTCCTGCCTGCGGGGCAAGGACGTGAAGGAGGGCGACGAGCCCATCAGCTTCAAGGGCGCCGGCCGCGCCATGATCATGGGTGTGATCCTGATCGGCTACATCCTGCTCAACTGGCTCACCGGTTTCTATATCTCCACCGTCATCTTCCTTCCCGTGGGTATGCTGTATCTCGGCCAGCGGAACTGGAAGCTCATCGCCGGTGTCAGCATTGGCCTGCCCCTGATCGTCTGGCTGTTCTTTGATCTGACTCTGGGTATGATCATGCCGACCGGCTATCTCTTCATGTATCTGTAAGCGGGAGGTATCGAGAATATGGAAATGTTGTCTTATTTTACTCAAATCTTTGAATTTGAGACCCTGCTGTGGCTGGTCATCGGCGCCACCGTGGGTGTGGTGCTGGGCGCTCTGCCCGGTATGTCCGCTGATACCGGCATCGGTATCTTCCTGCCCCTGACCTTCTCCCTGTCCCCCGTGGCGGCTCTGTCCGCCCTGGGCGCCATCTATGTCACCGGCGCTTACGGCGGCAACATCACCGCCGTTCTGGTCAACACCCCCGGCACTTCCGACTCCCTGTTCATGACCCTGGACGGTTATCCCATGACCCTGAAGGGCGAGGGATTGAAAGCCATCGGCGTGACGACGATCTCCTCCTTCGTGGGCGGCGTCGTCGGCTGCCTGGCCATGCTCTTCATCGCTCCCCAGTTGGCTAAGATCGCCACCATGTTTGGCCCCCTGGAGCTGTTCCTGACCATCATGATGGGCATTATCATCATCATCGGCATCGTGAAGGACCGCGCCCTCAAGGGCCTGATGAGCGCCTGCCTGGGCTTCCTCTGCTCCCTGATCGGCATGGACGGCATCACCGGCCAGCCCCGTTTCAACTTCGGCATCCAGGGCATCTATGATGAGCTGCCCCTGCTGCCCGTGGTTCTGGGTATGTTCGCCTTCTCTCAGGTGTTCGTCCTGGTGCAGGAGAACCGTCAGTCCATCGTCATTGGCGAGGAGGCCATGCGCGGCAGCGTGTGGCTGAACAAGGATGAGATGAAGTACATCGCCTTCGAGACCATCCGTTCTTCCATCATCGGTACCGTTGTTGGTATCATCCCCGCCGCCGGCACCACCGTTGCCGCCGGTATCAGCTACAACATGGCCAAGCGTGCTGACCCCGATCCCTCTTCCTTCGGCAAGGGCAATCCCAAGGGCCTGGCTACCGTGTCCGCCGCTAACAACGGCGTGGTGGGCGGCTCCCTGATCCCCCTGCTGACCCTGGGCATCCCCGGCAACGCCACCTCCGCTCTGTTCCTGGGCGGCCTGCTGATCCACGGCCTGGCTCCCGGCAGCCGTCTGTTCACCGAGAACGCTGCCACCGCTTACGGCCTGATCTTCTCCATGCTGATCGCCAACTTCTTCATCCTGATCTTCGGTATGTTCGGCGCCAAGTACTATGCCAAGATCACCAAGGTCCCCAGCAGCGTGCTGATCCCCGTGATCGCCGCTCTGTGTATGCTGGGCTCCTTCACCTACCGCAACCTGGCGTTCGACATGGTCATCGTGCTGTTCTTCGGCGTGGTGGGTTACTACATGGACCGCACCGGCATCCCCATGGCTCCCTTCGTGCTGTCCTTCGTGCTGGGCAAGTCCGCTGAGATCGATCTGCGCCGCGCCATCATCATCATGAAGGGCAACGGCCTGCACGCTCTGCTGCAGCCCCTGCCCCTGATCCTGCTGTGCATCGACATCGTGATGCTCATCGCTCCCTTCTGGACCGAGATCAAGGGTCTGTTCACCAAGAAGAAGGCTTAATTCAAATTCTGTTATTCCAAGCGACTCCCCGGGCAGAGCCTGCCCGGGGAGCCAAGTAAATTTATATTACAAAAATAGGAGGGGATATTCCCTATGTTAGAGGACAGTATACCTCGATGTCTTTTATTAATCGTATTTTTGATCGTCGGTGGCTTCTTCTCTGGAAGTGAAACGGCATTTTCCTTCTGTAATGAGGTCCGCATCCGCCTGCTGGCTGAAAACGGGAACAAGAAGGCTAAACGTGTGGTCTTTCTGCTGGACCGGTTTGACAAAACGGTGGTCACGCTGCTGATCGCCATCAACATTCTCCACGTTGTTTCCGCTTCCATTGCCACGGTGTTGATGGTCTCCATCATGGGCCCCAAGGGCTCTGTGGTGGCCACCGTCGCCATGACGCTTGCAACATTCATTTTCAGCGAGACCATTCCCAAGAACTTCGCCAAGGCCAACAGTGACGCCTACTCCCTCTGGGCGGCGGGCATCATTCTGCTGTGCTATTATCCGTTCATGCCAGCCATGCTGTTTTTGAGCGGACTGGGCGAATTTGTGAAGAAAGTCCTGCATATCGCGGATACCGAACCCAGCGTGACGGAGGAGGAATTCTCCGCCATGGTGGACGGCATTGAGAGTGACGGACTGATAGAGGCCAACGAAAAAGACATCATACAATCCTCTATTAAGTTTAATGATATCAAGGTGGGCACCATCATGACTCCCGCGGATGAGATCGTCGGCATCGACGAGAATGTTTCCGGCGAGGAGCTCAAGCGCCTGCTGTTGGAGCATAATTTCTCCAGATATCCTGTATATAACAAGGACCGGGACCGCATCATCGGTGTTCTGTTGGCCAACGATGTCCTCTACCACATCACCAAGGGTGAGGAGATCAAGCTGGAGGACTTCATGGATGAGCCGCTGACCCTGTCTCCCGGTGTCATCGCGTCGGACGCGCTCCAGGCCATGCGCGTGGAGCAGAGCCACTTCGCGGTGATCACAGACGAAACGGATACCATCGTGGGCATTCTGACCATGGATGATATTCTGGAGCGCCTGGTGGGCGAGATCCAGGATGAGGAAGAAGATATCATGGAACACGGCTGCGGCCACGACGGGAAAGAGCAGGTGAACAATGACTGATATTCTGCTTTTGATCCTGGTCGTGGTGTGTACGATCCTTTCCGCGCTGTTCTCCGCCAGTGAGATCGCCAGCGCGAAAAGCAACAAAATGCGCATCCATATCGCAGCGGAAGGCGGCGACCGGACGGCTCAGGTGATCGAATACATCAACGATCATTACGCCCGCTCTCTCTCAACCATTTTGGCAGGCAACAACTTTGTCAATATCGGTGCCACGTCCGCCATGACGGTGCTGATGGTGTCGCATTTTGGAGAAAGCAAGGGCGGTACCCTGGCCAGTGTCATTACCACGATCCTGCTTTTGATCTGCGGTGAGACGCTGCCCAAGATCCTGGCGGCGGCGGTGCCTGACAAGGCGATCCGCCTGTTTGCCTGGCCGCTGCGCTTCTGCATGATCATCCTGTTCCCCATCATCTGGGTGGTAGACAAATTCGTCTCCTGGCTGGCCCCTCTGTGGACACCCAAGAACGCGGAGCCTGCCGTGACCACGGAGGAGCTCTGCGAGATCCTGGACAATATCGAGGAAGAGGGCGTGTTTACCGAAAACGAGACGGAGCTGATCCGCTCCGCCATCGAGTTCACGGATATTTCCGCCTATGAAGTCCTGACCCCCCGTGTCAACGTGGTGGCCATCGATATTGAGGATCTGGACATCCACAACTGCATGGAGCTGGCCTGCGGCCACTCCCGTGTCCCTGTTTATAAAGATACCATTGACAATATCATTGGAATCCTCCCCATCAAGCATCTTCTCCGGGAGATGGTTGAAAAGGAAAACGTGGACCTGGACGACATTCTGCTTCCCCCTGTCTATGTGCATGAGACCTGCTCAGTCTCTACCATCGTGTCTGAATTCCGGGAGCGGCACGACAAGCTGGCCATCGTAGTCGATGAATTCGGCGGCGTGGCGGGCATCGTGACCCTGGAAGACATCCTGGAAGAGATCGTGGGCGAGATCTATGACGAGAAGGACGAGAAGGAAGTGGAGATCGAGCGTCTCAGCGATACCTGCTTCATTATGGACGGTCAGGTGAATATCGATGACGCCTTTGACGGCATCGACTACGCGCCGCCTCAGGACTTCTCCAGCCACTACACCACTGTGGGCGGCTGGGCTACCGAAGTGCTGGACCGTTTCCCCAGAAGCGGCGACAGCTTCACCTTCGACAATCTGAAGGTAACCATCCTCAGCGCGCAGGGAATGTGCGTAAAAACGCTGCGTATCGAGAAAAAGAACGAACCGCAGCAATAAGCCAACGGTTGGCGGAAGGGCGACACACGCCAGACTGTGCCCGCGGGCATCAGAGCAGCCGACTCAGGAATATAATATTGCAAAGCAAATTGATCTGTGTGCCGGGGGATCTCCCCCCCGGCCGCAGGTCAGTTTGTCGTATTTGGGGAATTAGAGGTATTTTACTATGAGTCAACAAGTTGTAACTGACGTGAAAGAGCGGGAAAAGATCGCCACCACCGTCTCCATGGTGGGCATTGTGGGCAACGTGATCCTGACGGTGTTCAAGCTCATCGCCGGCATCGTGGCCTCCTCCGGGGCCATGGTGTCCGACGCCATCCACTCCGCTTCCGACGTGTTTGCCACCTTTGTGGTGATGCTGGGCGTGAAAATGGGCAGCAAGGCCCCGGACAAGGAGCACCCCTACGGTCATGAGCGCTTTGAGTGTCTGGCCGCCGTGGCGGTGGCGCTGTTTTTGTTTGTGGCCGGCATCACCATCGGCTATTCCGGCATCCAGAAGATCTTCTTTACCGACGCCGCTGACCTGGAGATCCCGGGGATGCTGGCTCTGGTGGCGGCCTTCACCTCCATCGTGGTGAAGGAGGCCATGTACTGGTATACCATCAAGGCCGCCCGCCGCATCGACTCCGCCGCGTTGAAGGCCAGCGCCTGGGACCATCGGTCTGACGCCTTCTCCTCCATCGGCAGCTTCGCCGGTATCTTCGGCGCCCGCTGCGGCTTCCCCCGGCTGGACGCCATCGCCAGCCTGGTCATCTGCGTCCTCATCGTCAAGGTGGGCATCACCATTTTGAAAGAGGCCATCGACAAGATGGTGGACCACGCCTGCTCTGAGGAGATGCAGGCGGAACTGCGCAGGAGCATTGAGTCCGTGGACGACCGTCTGGAGCTGAATACGCTGCGGACCCGGGAGTTCGGCGACAAGTGCTATGTGGAGGCGGAGATCTCTCTGCCCGGGGAGATGACTCTGCGGGAGGCCCATGAGATCGGCCACGAGGTCCACGATCATGTGGAGCGGAGCTTCCCCAAGGTGAAGCACTGCACCATCCATCTCAATCCCGAGCCTGCCTGGGAGAACTGAGGCGGCAAGGAAGAAAGCAGAAAGCCCCCGCCGCGCGGAAACGCGCGGCGGGGGCTTTGCGCGTCCCGCTTCGCTGCCCCGCGGAGGGGGAAACTG
>CAZFJB010000006.1:13540-15908 GCA_964519775.1 uncultured Oscillibacter sp. | reverse complement strand
CCACGGCGTCAATAATCTTGCCAGCGGTCTTTTCCAGATGGTCGATGTGGGCAGACACCTGCTCGTCCTTGATGGAGCCGTTCAGCCGGCGCATTTCGCTCAGCGCCTTGTCGCGCTCGCCAATCAGGGCCTGAATCTCGGGGGAGTAGGCGGGCTTGGGCTCCTCCATGACAGGCTCTTCCCCGGCGGGCTCGCTCTGCGCCTCCCCGGCGATCTCGTAGCCCCGGTCGGGCCAGATGATCTTGCCCAGGTAGTAGGCGATGAGGGAGACACCGGCGCACAGCAGAAAATCGCTCAGCCGGTACAGGGAGCCGAACAGCGCCCACGCCAGCCACACGAAGCCGATCAGATAGATGGGCAGCACGCTTTTTTTCTTCACATAGGCCATGGCCATCGCTCCTTTGGGGATGGGATAGAATCATACAGCTACATTTTACATCGGATGAGGGCGCTCTGTCAAGAATGAGAGAGCCTGCCGGGCCTGTCCGGCGCGGGATTTTACAGTGCGGACATAATTTGTGCGTTGAGCGGGCTGCGCGATTGACTTCCGCCGCCCGATGGGGTAGAATAGGACAAAATGGCAGACTGCCGCCCAGCGGAGCGCAGGCTCCGCCGGACGGCTATTCAGGTGCGGCGCGCCGGCATCGGCGGTCCGGGAGCGGCGGGAGTGTGGAAGCCTCCCGGCCGGCGCACGGCGGAGTCCGCTTGCTGTATTTTATGTGCTCTGCCCCTGTCCGGTGCCCGCGGCGCGCCGGCGGAGGCGGGCAACGCCTGCGGGAAGCCCCGCGAAAGGATGAAAAACCATGGTCAAAATCGCCCCTTCTATTCTCTCTGCGGATTTTTGCAATCTGGAGCGGGACATCCAGCGCATCCGCACAGCGGACTGGGTCCATGTGGATGTGATGGACGGCCAGTTCGTGCCCAACATCACCATCGGCATCCCGGTGGTGAAGTCCATCCGGAAGCACACGGATATGTTCCTGGATGTCCATCTGATGATCGACAAGCCCGCCCGCTATGTGGACGACTTCTGCAAGGCCGGGGCTGACCTGCTCTCCGTCCACCTGGAGGCGGACCATCCCACCCGCATCGCGGACGCTCTGCGGGCCATGGAGGCCAACGGCGTGAAGAAGGCGGTGGCCCTGCGGCCCATCACCTCGCCGGAGGCGGTGCTGCCCTATATCGAGCAGCTTGACATGGTGCTGGTCATGACGGTGGAGCCAGGCTTCGGCGGGCAGGCATTCATGGAGGAGCAGCTGGCCACCATCCGCCGGGTGCGGGAGATCATCGACCGCTATCACCCCGCCTGCGACCTGGAGGTGGACGGCGGCATCGGCCCCAAGACGGTCCACCGGGTGGTGGAGGCCGGGGCCAATGTGCTGGTGGCGGGCTCCGCCGTGTACGGCGCAGCGGATATTGACGCCGCCATCGCCGCCCTGCGGGTATAAGGAGGGCGCCATGGACTGCTTTCCCCCCGCCCTTGAGACCTTAGTGGAGCAATTTGCCCGCCTGCCCGGCATCGGCCGCAAGAGCGCCCAGCGCCTGACCTTTTACATTCTGGGCCAGCCGGAGGAGGCTGCCCGGGCCTTTGCCGAGGCGCTGCTCAATGCCAAAAAATCCATTTCCTGCTGCCCGGTGTGCCAGAATCTTACCGAGGGGGAAGGGCCCTGCGCCCTGTGCGCCTCCTCCCGGCGGGATCACGGCGTGGTGTGCGTGGTGGCGGACCCCAAGGATGTGGCCGCCATGGAGCGCTCCCGGGAGTACCGGGGGGTGTACCATGTGCTCCACGGGGTCATCTCCCCCATGAACCATGTGGGGCCGGACGACATCGCCATCAAGCCCCTTTTGGAGCGGGTGGCTCAGGGCGGCGTGGAGGAGATCATCATGGCCACCAACCCGGACACGGAGGGGGAGGCCACCGCCATGTATATCGCCCGGCTCCTGAAACCCTTTGAAGTGAAGGTCACCCGCCTGGCCTACGGCATCCCGGTGGGCGGCCATCTGGAATTTGCCGATGACGCCACCCTGGCCCGGGCTCTGGAGGGCCGCCGGGAGCTGTAAGTTGTGATTTTGCCGGAAAGAAAGCGGCATTTCCCCTGTCGAACCGTCGTTTTTTTCGTTGAGGCGTGTTGACATCATCACTTTGATGTGCTACAGTTAAACCACAGTTTACAAAGTCAGGAGATACATCACATGACCTCTTTCGTTTCCTTCACCTATTACTACTTTACTATGCTGGCATAGTAAGGGTAATTTGTGTTGCGATCGGAAGGGCTCTCCAGCCACTTTTTAAGCCTCACAGGTTACGCCTGTGGGGCTTTTTTTAGAAATCGTAGATTTCTAAAAAAAGCCGATCAAAAAAGCGCAG
>CAZFJB010000006.1:0-13440 GCA_964519775.1 uncultured Oscillibacter sp. | reverse complement strand
GGAACCCCTCCTGGGTTCCCCGCACACACCCTTCCTTCCCGTTGCGGCAGTCGGATCAATTTAGCAAAAGCGCAATGAGAAGGTTTTTGTAATCGTAGATTTCTAAAAAAAGCCGATCAAAAAAGCGCAGGGAACCCCTCCTGGGTTCCCCGCACACACCCTTCCTTCCCGTTGCGGCAGTCGGAGCGATTTATCAGAAGCGCAATGAGAAGGTTTCAAAAAAACATTCAACTAAAAAACACAATTTATCAATCACATCATTCGGGAGGAATACAGTATGATCGTCGCGTTGAAGCCGGGTGTAAATCAGGAAAACCGGGAGCACCTCATGGACTGGCTGAAGGAGCTGGGTCTGAATATCCATGTGTCCGAGGGACAGTATCAGACCATTCTGGGCTTGGTGGGCGACACCACCAAGGTGGACATGGACCTGGTGGCAAGTCTGGACATTGTGGACTCCGTGAAGCGGGTGACAGAGCCCTTTAAGTGCTGCAACCGCAAGTTCCACCCGGAGGACACCGTGGTGGAGATCGGCGATGTGAAGGTCGGCGGCGGGAATTTCTGCGTCATGGCCGGTCCATGCTCCGTGGAGTCCGAGGAACAGATCGTGGCCGTGGCGAAAGCGGTGAAGGCCTCCGGCGCCAATATGCTCCGGGGCGGTGCCTTCAAGCCCCGGACCTCCCCCTATGACTTTGACGGGCTGAAGGCCACCGGTCTGGAGCTTTTGAAAATTGCCCGGAAGGAGACGGGCCTGCCCATCGTGACGGAGATCATGAGCGTGGTGGACCTTCCCCTCTTTGAGGATGTGGACGTTTTGCAGGTGGGTGCCCGGAATATGCAGAACTTTGATCTTCTGCGGGAGCTGGGCAAACTGCGCAAGCCCATCCTCCTCAAGCGGGGCCTTGCCAACACCCTGAAGGAACTGCTGATGAGCGCTGAGTACATTATGGCCAGCGGCAATGAGCAGGTCATCCTCTGCGAGCGGGGCATCCGCACCTTTGACGATTACACCCGCAACACGCTGGATCTGGCCGCCGTGCCCATGCTCCATGAGCTGACCCACCTGCCGGTCATCGTGGACCCCAGCCACGCCACCGGCATCAATCGGCTGGTGACGCCCATGGCCCTCTCCGCCGCCGCCTGCAACGCCGACGGTCTCATCATCGAGGTCCACAACGACCCCATCCACGCGTTGTGCGACGGCGCCCAGTCCCTGCGGCCTGAGCAGTTCGACGCCCTGATGGGCAAGCTGCGCCGGATCCGGGAGGTCGTGGCGGAATGACCACCATCCATGTGGCGGCGTCCCGGGAATATGACGTGCTGGTAGAGCCGGGACTGCTGGAGGCGCTGGGCCGTCTGGCGGCGGAGCGTGTGCCGGCGGGGCGGGCGGCTGTCATTTCCGATGACACGGTGTATCCGCTGTACGGTCAGCGGGCGGAGGCATCTCTGCAAAGCGCCGGATTCCAGACGGAACATTTCGTCTTTCCCCATGGGGAGCGGCAGAAAAGCCTTGCCACCTACGGGCAGATCCTGAACTTTCTCTGTGACCGGCGGTTCACCCGGGGGGATATCATTGTGGCCCTGGGCGGCGGCGTGGTGGGGGATCTGGCGGGTTTTGCCGCCGCCACTTATCAGCGGGGCGTGCCCTATATCCAAGTACCCACCACCCTTTTGTCCATGGTGGACTCCTCGGTCGGCGGCAAGACCGCCATTGACCTTGACAGCGGCAAAAACCAGGCGGGGTGCTTTTATCAGCCCGCTATGGTCCTCTGCGACCCGACGCTGCTGGAGACACTGCCGGAGGCGGAATACCGGGCCGGCTGCGCCGAGGTCATCAAGACCGCCGCGCTGTTCAGTCCGGCGCTGTTTGAAGCGCTGGAGAAAACGCCGGTGCGGGCACAGTGGGAAACGGTGATCGCCCGGTGCGTGGCCTTCAAGCGGGACATCGTGGAGGGAGACGAGTTTGACCGGGGGCAGCGGGCGCTGCTGAACCTGGGCCACACCGTGGGCCACGCGGTGGAAGCGTGCAGCGATTTTTCCATTCTCCACGGGGAGGGCGTGGCCATCGGCATGGCGGTCATCGCCCGGGCGGCGGCGGCCAAGGGCGTCTGCGCCCAGTCTGTGCCGGAACGGATGCTCTCCATTTTAAAACAGTACGGTCTGCCCACGGAGGCACCCTATCCTCTGGCGGAGCTGGTCCGGGCCATGGAGAGTGACAAGAAGCGGATGGGCGGTGTGACGAATTTTGTGGTACCGGAGGCCATTGGCCGGTGCCGGGTGGAGCCGGTACCCGCCGGGGAGATCCCCGGATGGCTGCAGGCCGGAGGCGTGGTATGAAGCAGATCATTCTGCCCGGTCCCCGGACCGGCTGTGCGCGTATCCCCGCCTCTAAATCCCAGGCCCACCGGCTGCTGATCTGCGCCGCTTTGGGCCGGGAGGCGGTAACGCTCCAGTGCCGGGGCATCTCCAAAGATATTGCCGCCACCGTGGATTGTCTGAACGCCCTGGGTGCGGAGATCCGCGTCAGCGATAGCATCATCACAGTGCGCCCCATTGAAAAAGCGCCTGCCGGCGTGTGCCATCTCCCCTGCGGGGAGAGCGGGTCCACTCTGCGCTTTCTGCTGCCTCTGACAGGGGCATTGGGCGCGGAGGCAGTCTTTCACATGGAAGGGCGGCTGCCCCGGCGGCCCCTGTCCCCTCTGGACGAGGTCCTCACCGCCCACGGCATGACACTTCGTCATGAGGACGATCTTTTATACTGTAGCGGGCAGCTCACCGCCGGGGACTATTCCCTGCCGGGCAGCGTGTCCTCTCAATATATTTCCGGGCTTTTGATGGCCCTGCCCCTTCTGGCATCTGACAGCAGCCTTACCGTCACCGGTGGATTACAGTCCGCCGCCTACGTCACCATGACGGAGGATGTTCTCCGCCGGGGCGGCGTTTCCCTTCGGCGGGCAGAAAACCTGTGGCACATTCCCGGCGGGCAGCGGCCCTGCCTGCCGGCGGAAGTGACTGCCGAGGGGGATTGGTCCAACGCCGCCTTCTTCCTGTGCATGGGTGCCCTGTCTCCAAAAGGCGTTACCGTGGAGGGGCTGGACATGGCCTCCGCCCAGGGGGACCGGGCCGTTTTGGATATTCTCGCCGCCATGGGGGCGGAGGTCACCGTGGAGGACGGTGCCGTCACCGTCCGGCGGGGTAATTTGCGGCCTGTGGCCATCGATGCCGGACCTATCCCCGATCTGATCCCGGTACTGTGCGTCACCGCCGCCGGAGCCGTGGGCGACACCCGCGTTTTCAACGCCGGACGGCTGCGGCTGAAGGAATCCGACCGGCTCCAGACCACGGCGGCACTGCTGACCGCGCTGGGCGGCCGGGTCACAGAGCTGTCGGAGGGCCTCATCATCCACGGCACAGGGCACCTTGCCGGCGGCACGGCAGAGAGCTGCAACGACCACCGCATCGCCATGTCCGCCGCCGTGGCGGCCTGTCTCTGTGACGGCTCCGTGACGGCGACAGGCAGCGAGTGCGTAAGCAAATCCTATCCCGATTTCTGGGACGATTTTCAACAACTGGGAGGTTCCTTATGAGCTGGCAGGGAGAACACCTGACGCTGACCATTTTCGGCCAGTCCCACGCACCGGCCATCGGCATGACCATAGAGGGTCTGCCTGCCGGGGAGGCCATTGATATGGCCCAACTACAGGTCTTTCTGAACCGCCGCGCGCCGGGGCAAAACGACTGGTCCACCCCCCGCAAAGAGGCGGACACGCCGGAATTTCTCGCTGGTCTGGTGGAAAACTCCACCTGCGGCGCGCCGGTGACAGCTATCATCCGCAACACCAACACCCGCTCCGGGGACTATGCCAATCTGGCCGCCGTGCCCCGGCCGGGACACGCGGACTACACCGCCTGGGTGAAATACGGCGGCCACGCCGACTTTGCCGGCGGCGGCGCCTTTTCCGGGCGGATGACGGCCCCCCTGTGCGTTGCTGGGGGCATCTGCCTTCAGCTTTTGGAAAAGCGGGGGATCACCGTTATCAGCCGCATCGCCGCTATCGGAGATGTGACAGATGAACGTCCCCTGACGGCTTCCACGGCGGGAAAGGAATTTCCCGTGGCAGACGATGAAAAGGGAGAGGCCATGCGGGCCGCCATCGCCGTGGCCAAGGCGGAGGGGGACTCCGTGGGCGGCGTCATCGAGTGCGCCGTGATGGGTCTGCCGGCGGGCCTGGGCGGGCCGCTGTTTGAGGGAATGGAGGGCCGCATCGCCTCTATCGTCTTTGGCATCCCCGCTGTGAAAGGTGTCGAATTCGGCACGGGCTTTGAAGCCGCCCGGCTGCGGGGCAGCGTGAACAACGACCCCTTTACCGTGGAAAACGGCACCGTCAAAACCGTGACCAACCGCTGCGGCGGCATTTTAGGCGGCATCACCAATGGGATGCCTCTGACCTTCCGGGCGGCCTTTAAGCCCACGCCGTCCATTGCCAAGCCGCAGCAGAGCGTGGATCTGAACACGCTGACGCCGGAGACTCTGGAGATCCGGGGCCGCCACGACCCCTGTGTCGTTCCCCGGGCAGTCCCCTGCGTGGAGGCCGCGGCGGCCATCGCCGTATACGACGCCCTGTTGGGCCAGAAATAAAAGGAGGTTTTCCCATGGAACTCAGTGATTATCGCCAGGAGATCGACCGGATCGACCGCCAGCTTGTGGAGCTGTTCGCCCAGCGGATGGAGACCTCCGCCGGCATCGCCGCCTGCAAAAAGGAGAAGGGCCTGCCGGTGCTGGACCCCGCCCGGGAGCGGGAAAAGCTGCTGGAAGTGACCGCCATGGCCCCGGAGGAGATGCGAGACTACACCGCCTCCCTCTATCAGCTTCTTTTTGAGTTGAGCCGGTGCTATCAAAACCGGCTGTTGGGCGGCTCCACAGCGCTGACGGAGGCCATCCGCCGCGCCATAGAGGAAACGCCCCGGCTCTTTCCCGGCAGCGCCTCCGTGGCCTGTCAGGGCGTGGCGGGCGCCTATTCCCAGTTAGCCTGCGACAAGCTCTTCAAGCTGCCCAACATCATGTACTTCTCCTCGTTCGAGGCAGTGTTCTCCGCCATTGAAAAGGGGCTGTGCCAATACGGCGTGCTGCCGCTGGAAAACAGCACGGCGGGCAGCGTCAACGCCATTTACGATCTGATGACGCAGCACGATTTCCGCATCGTCCGCAGTGTGCGGCTGAAGGTGGACCACAATCTGCTGGTGAAGCCCGGCACAAAGCGGGAGGACATCCGGGAGATCTATTCCCATCAGCAGGCCCTCAGCCAGTGCGAGAAGTATTTGCAGGGCTTCCCCGGCGTGAAGGTCATTCCCTGTGAAAACACCGCCATCGCCGCTCAGAAGGCGGCGGAGGGCGATGGTTCCCAGGCCGCCTTGTCCTCCCGGAGCTGCAAGAAGCTCTATGGTCTGGAGTGCCTGGAGGATTCCGTGCAGGATCAGGGGAACAATTTTACCCGCTTCATCTGCATCTCCAAAAATCTGGAGATCTATCCTGGGGCGGACCGCACCAGCCTGATGGCGGTGCTGCCCCATGAGCCCGGTTCCCTGTGCCGTCTGCTCTCCCGGTTCTATGCCCTGGGGCTGAACCTGAACAAACTGGAAAGCCGCCCCATGCCGGACCGGAATTTCGAGTTCATGTTCTATTTCGACCTGGAGACCTCTGTCTATTCTCCGGAATTTTTGCAGCTTATGGACGAGCTGCCCGCGTTGTGTGAGGAGTTCGCCTACCTTGGTAGCTACAGTGAGGTGGTATGATGCTGCGTTGCGGTCTGCTGGGGGAGACACTGGGCCACAGTTACTCCCCCATGATCCACGGTGAGCTGGCGGATTACGACTACCGGCTCTTTGAGGTGCCTAAAAACGAGCTGGACGCTTTTTTGAAGTCTGACGGCTGGGATGGGCTGAATGTCACCATCCCCTACAAAAAAGCGGTGGTGCCCTACTGTGACGCCCTGTCCCCGGCGGCTGAGACGCTGCAAA
This sequence comes from uncultured Oscillibacter sp., assembly GCA_964519775.1. Classification (GTDB taxonomy): domain Bacteria; phylum Bacillota; class Clostridia; order Oscillospirales; family Oscillospiraceae; genus Oscillibacter. The sequence continues at coordinate 7,422 of CAZFJB010000006.1, read as the reverse complement.
GCGTCAACACCCTTGTCCGCCGACCGGACGGCACGCTGTACGGCGACAACACCGATCTCTACGGATTTTTGTATATGGTCCGCAAAAGCGGCATAGACCCGGCGGGCAAAAAGGCCCTGGTGCTGGGCAGCGGCGGTGCCAGTGTCACGGTCAAGGCGGCGCTGGAGCAGTTGGGGGCAACCGTTACCGTCATCTCCCGCTCCGGCCCGGACAATTATGAGAATCTCAGCCGCCACGCCGATGCCCGGATCATCGCCAACACCACGCCGGTGGGGATGTATCCCCATAATGGAGCCTCCCCCTTGGACCTGACAGCGTTCCCGGTATGCGAAGGCGTGCTGGACATCGTGTACAACCCCGCCCGGACGGCCCTGCTTTTACAGGCGGAAGCCTTTCACATCCCCCGCGCCGGTGGTCTTTCCATGCTGGTAGCCCAGGCCAGGCGGGCCTGTGAACTGTTTACCGAGGCGGCCATTGATGACACCGCTTTGGAGCGGGTGGAGCGAACAGTCAATGGTCGGCTGCGGAACATCGTGCTCATCGGGATGCCGGGGTGCGGCAAATCCACCGCGGCAAAGGCCCTGGGCGAGGCGCTGCACCGTGAGGTGGTGGAGGCCGATGCTCTCATTGCCGAAAAAGCGGGAATAAGCATCCCGGAGATCTTCGCCCAGCGGGGCGAGGCCGGTTTCCGGGCGCTGGAAACGGAAGTGCTGGCGGAGGCAGGCAAACGCTCCGGCATCATCCTCTCCACCGGTGGCGGCTGCGTCACCCGGCTGGAAAACTATCCCCTGCTGCACCAGAACGGTACCATTTTCTATCTCACCCGATGCCTTGACAAGCTGCCCACTGAGGGCCGGCCTGTGTCCCAGTCCACGGATCTGGCCCAGCTCTATGCCCGGCGCGAGCCGCTCTACGAACGCTTTGCCGACGTCACCGTATCCAACGACGGAGCGCTCTCCGAAACGCTCGACGCCATTTTGGAGGTATTGCAATGAAGTTTCTCATCATCAACGGCCCCAACCTGAATCTGCTGGGTCTGCGGGAGCCGGACATTTACGGCAGCCAGACCTACGAAGCGCTGTGCGCGCTCATCCAAAACGCCTGTGACGCCGAGGGCATCGAAGTCAGCTTTTTCCAGTCCAACCATGAAGGCGCCATTGTGGACGCCATTCAGGGGGCCTACGGCGTGTATGACGGCATCGTCATCAACCCCGCCGCCTACACCCACACCAGCGTGGCGATCTTGGACGCGCTGAAGGCGGTGGCCATCCCGGCGGTAGAGGTCCATATCTCCGATGTGGACAGCCGGGAGCCCTTCCGGCAGGTATCCTACGCGGGGATGGCCTGCGTTAGGACCTACAAGGGTCTGGGCTTCCAGGGGTATGTGGAGGCCGTGCGGTTTTTGAAGAACTATCTCGCGTAAAAAAAGCATCCCGAGTGGGTGCTTTTTCCTTGCCGTTCCCCGATTTTTGGGTTTACAAGCGGGGAAAAAGGCGCTATGATAAGGTAGATAAGATCCGGCCATCTATGGCCTGTGAATGTGAATGGAGAACATTATGGACAAGCAGATGCTGCGCCAGATCCCGAAAGTTGATGATCTTCTCCGCTGCCCCGCTCTGCTGGAGCGGACGGCCGGTGCCCCGGAGGCGGCGGTGAAGGAGGCCGTGCGCCGCACGGTGGAGGCCCTGCGCGCCGGTGTCCTCTCCGGCGCTGTGGAGACGCTGCCCACGGAGGAGGCGCTCTGCGCCCAGGCGGCGGAGACGCTGCGGCTGGACCGTCTGCCCTCTCTCCGGGGGGTGGTGAACGCCACCGGCGTGGTGCTGCACACCAATCTGGGCCGGTCCTGCCTGAGCCGCCGGGCGGCAGAGGCGGCCCGGACAGTCTCTGAGGGATATTCCACGCTGGAATACAATGTCAAGACCGGCGGCCGGGGCCTGCGCTACAGCCATATCGAGCCGCTGCTCTGCCGCCTCACCGGAGCAGAGAGCGCCATGGTGGTCAACAACAACGCTGCCGCCGTGCTGTTGGTCCTCTCCGCCCTGACCACCGGCGGCGAGGTCATCACCTCCCGTGGGGAGCTGGTGGAGATCGGCGGCTCCTTCCGGGTGCCGGAGATCATGGAGTCCTGCGGCGCCGTGCTGCGGGAGGTGGGCGCCACCAACAAGACCAAGATCTCCGACTACGCCAAGGCCATCAACGAACAGACCCGTGCCCTTTTGAAGGTCCACACCAGCAACTTCCGCATCGTGGGCTTTACGGAGAGCGTGGCCCTGGCGGACATGGTGGCCCTGGGCCACGAAAAGGGTCTGCCGGTCATTGAGGATCTGGGCAGCGGCTGCCTGGTGGATCTGCAGCAGTTCGGCATCCACGGTGAGCCCACCGTTCAGGATTCCGTGAAGGCTGGGGTGGACGTGATCTCCTTCTCCGGCGACAAGCTGCTGGGCGGCCCCCAGGCGGGCATCATCGTGGGCCGCAAGGAATATATGGACATTCTCAAGCGCCATCCCCTGACCCGGGCCATGCGGGTGGACAAGATGACCCTGGCGGCCCTGGAGGCCACCCTCCGGGCCTATGCCGACGGTACGGCGCTGGAAGAAATCCCCACCCTGTCCGCTCTGGCCCAGACGCCGGAGCAGCTCCGCATGAAGGCGGAGGACCTGTGCGCCCGGCTGACCACCGCCGGCGTGGACGCTGAGGTCATGCCGGAATTTGACCAGGTGGGCGGCGGCTCTGTGCCCACCCAGCTCCTGCCCACCTTCGTGGCGGCGGTGCGGCCCAAAAACTGCAGCGTGGACGCCCTGGAGGAAAAACTGCGGCTGCGGGAGACGCCCATCATCGTCCGCATCGCCCACGAGCGGTGCCTGCTGGACGCGCGGACCATCCGCTGGGAGGAGTTTGACACCGTGGTGAGCGCACTGACGGAGGCAGCCTTATGAAGCACGTCATCATCGGCACCGCCGGCCATGTGGACCACGGCAAAACGCTGCTGATCCGGGCCCTGACGGGCATTGACACCGACCGTCTGGCAGAAGAGAAAAAGCGGGGCATCACCATTGAGCTGGGCTTTGCCCATCTGGACTGGCCCGATGGGACCCAGGCCGGCATCGTGGACGTGCCGGGTCATGAGAAATTCATCAAAAATATGCTGGCCGGTGCCGGCGGCATCGACCTTGCCATCTTAGTGGTAGCGGCGGACGAGGGCTTCATGCCCCAGACCGTGGAACACATGAACATCCTGACGCTGCTGGGCATCAAGGACGGCCTGGTGGTCATCACGAAAACGGACATGGTGGACCCGGACTGGCTGGAGATGATGCACGAGGAGATCGCCGAGAAGGTCCAGGGCTCCTTCCTGGAGGGCAAGCCCATTTTCGAGGTCTCCGCCTACACCGGCGAGGGCATCCCCGCCCTGCGGGAGGCGCTGCACGATCTGGTGCAGCAGGCCCAGGAGAAAAGCGCCCGGGTCCCCTTCCGGCTGCCCATCGACCGGGTGTTTTCCGTGGACGGCTTCGGCACCGTGGTCACCGGCACCCTGATCGAGGGCGCCATGCATGAGGGAGACGCCGCGGAGCTGGTGCCCTCCGGCGCGGAGACCCGCATCCGCAATTTGCAGGTCCACGGCCAGGACGTGGAGACCGCCTACGCCGGACAGCGGGTGGCGGTGAACCTGGCGGGCCTGAAAAAGACGGACATCCAGCGGGGCGACGCCGTGGTGAAGTCCGGTTCTGTCCGCGTCTCCCGGATGCTGGACGTGCGCCTCCGGTGCCTTAACGACTCCGGCCGCACGATTTTGAACGATTCGCAGGTCCATTTGTACCATGGGGCCTCCGTGCTGCTGGCCAAGGTGGTATTGCTGGATCAGGACGCTCTCTCCCCCGGCGAGAGTTGCTATGCCCAGCTCCGGCTGACGGATCCCATCGCCACCAAAAACGGCGACCGCTTTGTGGTCCGCTTCTACTCCCCCCTGGAGACCATCGGCGGCGGCGTCATCCTGGACGACTGCCCTGTGCGCCACAAGCGCCACGACCAGGCCGTGCTGGATGCCCTTGCCATCAAGGAAAGCGGCTCCGGCGCCCAGCGGGTCATTCAGGTGGCGGCGGAATTCGGCACGGCGCTGCCCACAGCCGCCAAGCTGGGGGCCAAGCTGGGCATGGACGAGGAGACGCTGGCCCCGGAGCTGAACGACCTGTTGGCCCAGGGCAAGCTGACAGAGCCTCTTCCCGGCCGCTATGCCGCCGCCTCTGTGCTGGACAGCATCTGGGAGAGCTGCCGGGGTCTGCTGGAGACCTATCACAAGCAGAATCCCCTCCACGCCGGTATGAAGGCGGCGGAGCTGCGGCAAAAGCTCTTCAAGTCCATGGACCAGACCTCGGCGGACGCTCTGCTGGGCGTTCTCTGCGCCGACGGCCACATCAAACACATCGCTGACCGCTACGCGCTGGGGGATTTTGAGATCCACTTCACCAAGCGGCAGACGGCGGCCCGGGAAAAGCTGCTGCAGATCTACCGCAAGGCCGGTGTGGAGCCGGGGACCATTGAGGAGGTCCTCTCCTCCTTCGATCCCAAGGAGCGGACCGACGCCAAGCAGGTGCTGGACAGTGCCCTCACCGGCGGCGATCTGGTGCTGCTGACGGCGGAGCTGTGCTGGCACCGGGAAACGTATCAGAAGGTGTGGGACATCGTCAAGGCCCATTTTGAGACCCACGACACCATCACCCTGGCAGAGCTGCGGGACGCACTGGGCACCTCCCGGAAATTTGCCTTGGCCATTCTGGAATACTATGACAAGAACCGCATCACCCGGAAAGACGGCGACTTCCGCCATTTGAACCCCGGTTTTTGATCAAAAATTTCACGGTTTTGCTTGCATCCTGCCGCAAAGCGTGCTATAATCATTCCGCTGTTGCGGAAAGCAGCGTTATATCATCGGTTTTCCCGATGATATATGGGAGTAGATGGGTGCTGGTGTGCCCCCCGGTCTTCAAAACCGGTGAGGGTGGTTAGGAGCCGCCCAGGTGGGTTCGATTCCCACATATTCCCGCCAAAAAGAAAGACCGAAGCTGACGCTTCGGTCTTTCTTTTTGGCGGGAAATATTCGAAACTTTAAAAAAGTTTCGAATATTGTTGATCAAAAAGGTGCAGGACACCCCTCCTGGGTTTCCCGCGCACACCCTTCCTTCCCGTTGCGCAAAATTTGCACTTTTATCGGCAGTCTCAAGGGACCGAAGCTGACGCTTCGGTCTTTCTTTTTGGCCTTATGCGGCTTTATCTGCCATCAGCCGATGCCGTCCAGGGCGATGCCCAGCACGAAGCAGGCAAGACACAGCGGCACGAACACATACCGTCCGAAGGGGTAGAACCACCGCATCAGCGGCTTGTCGTCACCCAACTGGGCGGCTGCCAGCGCGTCGTCCTTCCTCATGACCCAGAAGAACATGACCCCGGCGGTGAATGCCCCCAGGGGGCAGAGATAGATGGACACCATATCCATCCACTGGGAGGTCCAGGGCTGGATCAGCAGTGCCGCCCCCAGGCCCAGCACATGGATAATGGCCGTGGCCGGTGCCCGCTTGAGATCCAGCTTTTCCTGCAAGAAGGCCACCGGCGTTTCAAAGAGGTTGATGATGGAGGAGACCCCCGCGAAAAGGACCACCAGATAGAAGAAAATGCAGATGACCCGGGACACGCCGGCCCCCAGACCGTTGAACACCGGCAGCAGGTAAATGAACATCAGCCCCGGGCCGCCGTCGCCCAGATCCGCCCCCACAGTGGCCATGGCGGGAATGATGATGAGCATGGCCAACAGCGCCGCGGAGGTATCAAACACAGCGCACAGCACCGCGGACTGGCGGATCTTCACGTCCTTGCCAAGATAAGCGCCGTAGATCACAGAGCCGGACCCGGCCACAGACAGAGAGAAGAAGCACTGGCCGAAGGCGTAGACCCAGACCTCCGGGTTCAAAAGCCCCTTGGGATCAAGGGAGAAGATATAGCGGTAGCCATCCCCGGTGCCGGGCACAAAGAGCATAAACACCGCCAGGATGATCATCAGCACATACAGTGCCGGGATCATCACCTTGCAGGAGCGCTCGATACCGCCGGAGATACCGAAGATCATAATAGCAAAGGAGGCCGCCACCGCCACGATGATCCACAGATTATTGGCACCGCCGGTGGCAAAGGTCATCTGGATGGCCTCGCCCAGGCTGTCTGCCTCCGGTGCCACCGCGCCAAAGGTGCCGCCGATGGTGTTCATATCCTGGCCCATGGCCGTCAATTCCCCGGTGAGGGCCATCTTGGTATAGTAGAATACCCAGCCCATGATAACGGAGTAGCCAATGCCCAGACACAGGGAGGCAAACACCGGCACGCCGCCGATGAGTTCCCCCGCCCGTTTGGATCTGCCGCCGTTTTCCATGGCCTTGCCGAAGGAGCCCACCGGCCCGAAGCCGGACCAGCGTCCCAGAGAGAACTCCTCCATCATGCCGGACTGACTGATGATGAATACGAAGATAAAATAGGGGATCAGGAAGGTGAGGCCGCCGTACCGGGAGACCAGCATGGGAAAGCGCCAGATGTTGGCCATCCCCACGCAGGAGCCCACGGCGGACATAATGAATCCCCACTGGGACCGGAAGCCGTCCTGCCGCTCCAGGGTGGTGTTTGGATTGTCTGACATAAAGATCCTCCCTTCAAAAACACACGGGTCACAATGTTACGCCTGATGGGGATAGGGTTCCAAGAAGGCGTGGAAATGGCGCATGGGCAGTTTATGGCCCCAGAGGATGCGCATATCAGGGATGCTCTCCCGATCCTCATACAGCGCCTTTACGGCGGCGATGACATAATCCAGATGTTCCCGGGTCAGGCGGCTGCGGTCGATGGCAAAGCGCACCACGTTGGCCAGCTCCGCCTGCTGCTCCGGCGTTTTCAGGTCGTATTCCATGGAAAAGTCTCCCAATTCGGAGACCCGGATGCCGTACCGCCGGATCAGCTCCAGGGAGAAGCCGGTGCCGGCAAAGGTGGTGTGATCCCGCTTGCCGTCGAAAAATTCGTCCATGTTGATATATACCGCGTGGCCGCCGGCAGGCAGCACCACGCCTTTGACCCCCGCCTTGTAAAAGCCCTGGGCCAGATATTCACACTGGCACACCCGGTCGTGCATATAGCCGAAGTCGCAGCTTTCATACAGTCCGCAGGCCAGGGCCATAATGTCCCGGCCGGACATCCCGCCGTAGGAGTCGTTGCCGTAACAGGAGATCTGCTTGACCTTGATCAAAACGCCCACGTCGGTCCTGACGGTGCCGTCAGCATGGAAATCGGAGAACTTCTGCCAGAAAAGCCCCCGGTCCCGGAAAGCCAGCATCCCGCCCATGTTGGCGTGGCCGTCCTTCTTGGCGGACATGGTGAAAGCATCGCAGT
>CAZFJB010000005.1:0-17724 GCA_964519775.1 uncultured Oscillibacter sp. | reverse complement strand
CCGCCTCGCCCCACGCCTGCTCCATGGGCGGCAGCCAGATCTGGCTGAAGGAGGGAGAGCGGATGACCGTGGCGGATCTGCTCAAGGCGGTGTGCGTGGTCTCGGCCAACGACTGCGCCGTGGCCCTGGCGGAGCATCTCGCCGGCAGCGAGGACGCCTTTGTAGAGCGGATGAATCAGCGGGCGGCGGAGCTGGGCATGGCCGACACCGTGTTCAAAAACGCCTGCGGTCTGCCGGCGGAGGGCCACGTCACCTCCGCTTACGACATCGCCCTGATGAGCCGGGAACTGATGAAAAATCACCCGGAGATCCGGGATTACACCACCATCTGGATGGATACACTGCGGGACGGGGCCTCCTCCCTGGTGAACACCAACAAGCTGGTGCGCTTTTATGAGGGCACCACCGGTCTCAAGACCGGCTCCACCAACGCCGCCGGCTACTGCGTCTCCGCCACGGCGGAGCGGGACGGCATGGAGCTCATCGCCGTTATTTTAAAGGGCAGCACCTCGGCGGAGCGGTTCCAGGACGCCCAGACGCTGTTGAATTTCGGCTTTTCCACCTACACCCTGAAAACCATACTGCCAGAGGAGCCACTGCCGCCGGTGAAAGTTTCACTGGGGACCCGGGCCACCGTGCAACCGGTGCTGGGGGCGGAGAACCGTCTGCTTTTGGAAAAGGCCAAGGCCGGCAGTCTCAGCCAGTCCGTGGAGCTGCCGGAGTGCGCGGCAGCCCCCATTGCCGCCGGGGATCGGCTGGGCACGCTGAAAGTCTTTTCCGGGGAGGCGCTTTTAGCGGAGCTGCCCCTTCTGGCCGGGGAGGCGGTCCCCCGCATCACCTTTTTCCAGATGCTGCCCCGGGTGCTGCGCTCTGCCTGCCTCAGCGGCAAATGAGTCTGTCATTTCGACCTTTTTCCCTTGCTGTTCCCCGGCGGGGATGCTATACTGAACACAGGAGGCACGACCTCCGCTCTTGAACGCGGCCACAAACTCTGTTGGAGCGCGCACAAAGGAAAGGGTGGTTTCCATGTTGGATGTTCAGTTGTTTGATCTCCGCGCGTTTTTGCCCCTGCCCTATGAGGAAGCCCTGCTCCCCCGCCTGAAAAAGGCGCATGAAAAGCTGCGGAACGGCAGCGGTCAGGGGGGCGAGTTCACCGGCTGGGTCCATCTGCCCCAGACCTATGACCGGGCGGAATTTGCCCGTATTCAGAAAGCGGCCCAAAAGATCCAGAGCGATTCCCAGGCGCTGGTGGTCATTGGCATCGGCGGCAGCTACTTAGGCGCCCGGGGCGTCATCGAGTGTCTCCGCTCTCCCAACTACAACCTGATGAAAAAGGATACCCCCAACGTCTATTTTATCGGCAACGGTCTCTCCGGCGACGCCCTGGAGGAGATTTTGACCCTGGTGGCGGACGTGGACTTCTCCGTCAACATCATCTCCAAATCCGGCACCACCACGGAGCCTGCCGTGGCCTTCCGGTTCTTCCGGGAGCTGCTGGAGAAAAAATATGGTAAGGACGGCGCACGACAGCGCATTTACGCCACCACCGACAAGGCCCGTGGAGCGCTGAAATCCCTGGCGGACGCCCAGGGGTGGGAGACCTTCGTGGTGCCGGACGATATCGGCGGGCGCTACTCCGTGCTCACCGCCGTGGGCCTGCTGCCCATCGCCGTGGCGGGCGTGGACATCAGCGCGCTGATGAGCGGTGCCGGGGAGATGATGACCCGCTGCGCCGAGCCCTCTTACGAAAATCCCGCCTGGACCTACGCGGCGCTGCGCCACGAGCTGTATCGGGCCGGTTTTTCCGTGGAGCTGCTGGGGTGCTACGATCCCGCCTTCCGCTTTATGGCGGAGTGGTGGAAGCAGCTCTTCGGCGAAAGCGAGGGCAAGGACGGCAAGGGCCTGCTGCCCGCCAGCGTGGAGCTGACCGCCGACCTTCACTCCATGGGTCAGTACATTCAGGAGGGCCGCCGCATCCTCTTTGAGACCATCGTGCGGCTGGGGGCCTCCCGGCGGCAGATGGCGGTCCCCGCCTCCGATGACGACGGCGACGGGCTGGGCTTCCTGGCCGGTGTGTCCATGGATCACATCCGGGACCGGGCCATGGAGGGCACGCTGCTGGCCCATTCTCAGGGCGGCGTGCCGAATCTGATCATCGATGCCGGCGGCAAATCCCCGGCGGATCTGGGCGGGCTTATCTACTTCTTTGAGTACGCCTGCGGCCTCTCCGGCTATCTGCTGGACGTGAATCCCTTTGACCAGCCCGGCGTGGAGAGCTATAAGAAGAATATGTTTGCCCTCCTGGGCAAGCCCGGATACGAGGCGCAAAAGGCAGAGCTGGAAGCCAAGCTGAACGCCCAGCGATGATCGTTCTTTATCCAAGTCCCCCCGGCGCGGCCTATGGCCGCGCCGTTTTTTGCGCCTTAACAAATATTTCGTGTACCGGTAGCGAAATATCCATCCTTGTCATCCCTCCGCCTTTATGCTATAATACAAACAACAATTCAGTTGCTTTCGAGCCCCGGCGTCTAACGGCCTGCCCATGACGCCCCGGCCGCGGCGGGGTCTCCGCCGCCGAGTGCTTTCGGAAACGAGGGCGCTTTCCCATCCTTTGAAAAGAAAGCAACGTGGTCTTTCCGGCCCCCGGCGGGGGCCTGTTCAGGCGTGCTTTGCGTTGCGAAGCACGTTATTTTTATTTCTTCAGAAAGGAGACCGCCATGGCCATCCCCGTTGTGACCTTCACCGCCTATTCCAACACCGGCAAGACCACCTATCCGGAAAAGCTGATCCCCTGTCTGCGCCGGAGCGGTATCCGACTGGCCCTCATCAAGCACGATGGCCACGACTTCCAGCCCGACACGCCGGGAACGGACTCCTACCGTCTGGCCCAGGCCGGAGCGGAGCAGGTGGCGGTGGTCTCCGGCCAGCGTCTGGCCTTTTTTGAAAACCGCCCAGTCTCTCTGGAAGATGTACTCACGCATATTTCCGGTGTGGATCTGATCCTGACCGAGGGGTATAAACACGGCCCCTTCCCCAAGATCGCCCTTTTCCGGGCGGAGACCGGGAAGGGTCTCTCCGTCCCCGCTGAGGCGTGCCTTGCCATCGTAGGGGATTACCCTGATGCGGCCCCCTGCCCTGTTTTCCCGCTGGATGATCCCCAGCCCCTGGCGGACTGGCTGCTGGCGCTGCTGAAAAGCGGCGCTCTGGACCGGGAGGACGGCTGATGACGCTTGACGCTAAGCACTGCGGGGCAGTGATCCTGGCCGGGGGGCAGTCCCGGCGGATGGGCACGTGCAAGGCGCTTTTGCCCATTCAGGGGGAGACCATGCTCTCCCGCCTGACCCGCCAGCTTTCGGATTTTGACGAGCGGCTCCTCTCTGCCAACGATCCGGCTCTTGGGGAAGGGCTGCCGCTGCGATTCGTGCCGGACCTCTACCCCGGCGCCGGTCCCGCCGCCGGCATCCACGCCGCCCTTTCCGCCAGCCGGCATGAGGCCCTTTTCTGCGTTTCCTGTGACCTGCCCAATTTCGACTCCCGGCTCCCGGCGCTGCTTTTGGAGCGGTTTGAGCCGGGGACGGACGCCCTGGTCTGCCGGGGCGGCAACGGGCGGCTCCACCCTCTCTGCGGGATCTACACCAAAAGCGCCCTGCCGGTGCTGGAAGCCTGTCTTCAAAGTGAGGAGCGGCGGATGACCGCCATTCTCCGGCAGCTCCGCTGCCAGACGCTGGACACCGGCGGCATCCTGCCGGACGAGGTCTTTTTCAACATGAACACGCCGGAGGCCTTCCGCCTGGCGGCTGACAAATAAAGGAGCGTTTCCATGAACGATCAATTTGGCCGGACCATCAACTATCTGCGCCTGTCCGTAACGGATCTCTGCAATTACCGCTGCCGCTATTGTATGCCGCCGGAAGGAGTGGAGAAGCTGCCCAGGACCGCCATCCTCTCTGTGGAGGAGTGCGTGGAGATCGCCGCAGTCGCCGTGGAACTGGGCGTGACCAAGATCCGCCTCACCGGCGGCGAGCCGCTGGTGAGGGGCGGCATCGTGGAGATCTGCCGCCGGCTGCGACCGCTGCCGGGGTTGAAAGAGCTGTGCCTGACCACCAATGGCAGTCTGCTGCCCCAGCTTGCCCAGCCCCTGCGGGACGCCGGCGTAGACCGGCTGAATATCAGCCTGGACACTCTGCGGCCGGACCGTTTCCGGGACATCACCCGCGTCGGCTCTCTGGAAGAGGCCTACGCCGGCATCCATGCCGCGGAGCACGCGGGCTTTCGGAATATGAAGCTGGATACCGTTTTGATGGGCGGCTTCAACGAGGATGAGGTGCCCGATTTCCTGGAGCTGACCCGCCGCTACCCCTGGGAGGTCCGCTTCATCGAGCTGATGCCCATGGGCCCCTGCGCCTGCTGGGACAAGGGCAGCTTCATCCCGGTGACCTCCATTCTGGAGCGCTTCCCGGAACTGGAAGAGATCGAACCCAACGGTGTGGCCCGGCGGTTCCGCCTGCCCGGCGCCATGGGCACAGTGGGCCTCATCACCCCCATGAGCCACACCTTCTGCGCAAGCTGCTGCCGCGTCCGTGTCACGTCTGACGGCAAGCTGAAGGGCTGCCTCCACAGCCGGGAGGAGATCTCCCTGAAGGGGCTCCACGGTGAAGAACTCCGTGCCGCCATCCGCCGGGGCATCGTCCAAAAGCCCCAGGCCCACCATCTGACGGAGCGATCCAGCGACACGCCCCGGACTATGAATCAGATCGGCGGATAAAGGCCGTGATCACGCCGCCTGATCTGTTTTCCAACGCGGCCTCTCCTCTTTTCCGCGGAGAGGACCGACCTTTTGATTTGCGCCGCCCATGGCGGCAGGATGGAGGAGTTATATGGGAGAGCTGACCCATTTCAACGAGCAGGGCCGGGCCAAAATGGTGGATGTAACGGAAAAAGCGGTGACCCACCGGCGGGCCGCGGCTGCCGGAGAGATCCATGTCGCCCCGGAGACCATGGCCCATATCAAAAACGGCACCATGAAAAAAGGCGATGTCCTGGCGGTGGCCCAGGTGGCCGGCATCCAGGCCGCCAAGCACAACTGGGAGCTGATCCCCATGTGCCACCCCCTGCCCCTGACCGGCATCAACATCACCTTCCGCCTCTCGGATGACCCCTGCATGGTGGAGATCCGGGCCGAGGTGACCTGCACCGGCGTCACCGGCGTGGAAATGGAGGCGCTGACCGCCGTTTCCGTGGCCGCCCTGACCATTTACGATATGTGCAAGGCCGTTCAGAAGAATATGCGCATCACCAATATCCGCCTGCTGGAAAAATCCGGCGGCAAAAGCGGAGAGTATCGTTTGGAGGAGTAAACCATGGCTATCTTTTTCAGAATTACGCCCTCTTCCCCAATATGACGGTGGAGAAAAACATCCTCTGCGCCATCCCCTCCGGCACCAAGGCGGAAAAAGCCGCCGCTCTGCAGGATGCCCTCCGCCGCTTCGGGCTGACGGGACTGGAAAAGCATTATCCAGCCCAGCTCTCCGGCGGGCAGCAGCAGCGGGTGGCTCTAGCCCGCATCCTCTGCACCCGGCCGGAGGCCATTTTGCTGGACGAGCCCTTCTCTGCCCTGGACAGCTATCTGAAATGGAGCCTGGAGCTGGAGCTTTCCGACCTGCTCTCCGCCTTTTCCGGGCCCATTCTCTGGGTCTCTCATGACCGGAATGAGGTATTCCGTAACTGCAAAAAGGTCTGCGTTATGGATCAGGGCGCCTCACAGGATGTTGTGACACTGGATCAGCTTTTCCATCAGCCGGAAACGGAGGCCGTCGCGCGGCTCTCCGGCTGCAAAAACATCGTGGACGCCGTTCCCGGCGAAGATTCTGTCACGTTGCCCCAGTGGGGGCTGACGATCCGCTGCCCCCAGGGTGTTTCCCCGGATGTGCGGCGGGCCGGCGTTCGGGCGCACCATGTCATCGCCGTCCCGGAGCGCACCGCCGGGGCCTTCCCCTGCCGGGTGGAGCGTGTCATTCAGGATATGTTCACCACCATCGTGCTGCTGATGCCGGAATCCGCCGCCCCCGGCGCGCCGTATCTGCGCATGGAAGTGAGCCGGGACACCTGGCAGCAGACGTCTCTTCCCGAACGCCTGTGGATTTCTATTGCTCCGGAGGATCTCCTACTTTTAAGGCAGCCTGCCGCGGAAGATCTTTCCTGATACAAAACTATAAAAGGGCGGAAGGGACCGCTCCCCTCCGTCCTTTTCGTCCTAAAAAGTACATCAAAATATGAAATATCTCATTTTCGTTCCTGTGGGGCAACTGAAAATGATGTATAAGGGTTCTTGCTTATTGCGGAGCTTCCTCACCTGTCGAGCCGTTCTTCCAGTTCCGCCTTAGCCTGGGCTACAAAGTGGAGCATTTCCTCGTCCAGCGGATAGCGGATCACGCATCCGGGAGAGAGGATCTGTCCCGCGCCGCCTAGCTGCGTCAGGGATTCATAGATTTGGGTATAGATCTCATTTTTATTGCGGTCGGTAATATCCATCCGCTTCAAGCCGCCCATAACGCACTTACCGGTGACCAGACTGCCCTCCCGCAGCTTCGGCAGGGATTCGCCCACGTGCCAATTAAACACGTCTACCGGGTAGTCCTTCAGCAGGTCGAACATGATGTTGCTCCCGTGGGCGTGCAGCACATCGCACCAACCCTCTGAGGCCTCCAGCACCCGACAGTCATAGGGAACGCCGTATTCCCGATAGACCTCTTCCCGACATTTTCCGTAATCGGAGAGCTGCGTTGCAAAGAAGATGCCATCCGCTCCCAGTGCGATAGCCCGCCGGACCAGCGCGCAAGTCGTCTCGGTGATGATCTCCAGCGCCTGATGAATCACTTCTCCGGCGCCTGATTCAATATGGTTCAGAAGTTTTCCGTTGGAGAGCTTGTCTGCCGTGGTCAGGGGGCTGAACACAGTGAAGATCACAGGAACCTCCTCATCTTCAACCTTTTTCAGCAAAAGTTCCAGAGAATGCAGTTCCCGGGCCAGCGCCGGTGCGTCCGTGTCCACAGGGCGCAGGGTAGTCCAGTCCTCTGGCCTCATAATGGGCGTGGTGGCGATCTTCGCCGCGCCGCCCTTTACGATCTCGGAAAAGTCCGCTTCACAGCCAAAATCCTGAACCGCGTACATCCCGTTGTTCATCGTCTTAATCAGATCCACATCGTAGGTCCTGTAAAACGCATAGGTCGCCTCCGCCAGCGCTGCGGGGTCCTGATCAATCCCCGGCAGATGCGTCCAGATGGTATAGGGCAGTCGATCTGGCTTCCGTTTTTCCACTGCCGCCCGAACCCGCTCTTTTTTTGTCATCAGCACTTCCTCCTCAAAAACGCACGCCCCGGTGGCAAGGCCCTCAGGCCCTTTGCCGCCGGGGCGCAGTTTCTTAAAATCTTTGCCGCTTAACCCAGGATCCCTTCCTCTTCCACAACTTCCTTCATCAGGGTGAAGATGTAGCGGTCCACGTCCATAGGCAGTGCGCATCCCGGTGCGAATACCACCCGCTTATCGCCGCTCTCTTCCAGAACGGTCAGCAGTCTGCGGCGGAACAGTTCCTTCAGAGCCGTCCGGTCGTTGGTGTCGCTGTAGTAGTCATAGTGGCGGGCCAGACCGGTGATCAGCACCTTGTCGGTCATAGACCTCACCCAGCGCACAGAGGCAAGCTCCTCCTCCGGCACACCGGGAGCACAGTTCTCCCAGCTGAATGCCTGCACATTATAGTCTATGCACTCCTCAAACATCAGCTGCTTTTCCCCATGAACATGGAGGATGTTAAACCAGGTCCGATCCTTGATGTGATCCAAGATCATCTTATCATAGGGTGCGCAGTATTCCCGGAACAGTTCCGGTGTGAATGCTGTCCGGCTGCTGTACTGATTGGCAAAGAAGATTCCATCGATCCCCGCGTCCATCAATGCGTCCAGATAATTGAAGTTGGTCTGCACCAGCCGCTCCAGCGCCGCATGGACTTCCTTGGGATTTTCCCGGATGAAAGCGTTCACCCGCTCAGAGGTGCCGCGGCTCATCATCTCCTGCAGGCAGGTCAGCGGGGTAAAGATTGTGGCCAGTACCGGCAGGTTACCCTTGTAATGCTCCGCCAGTTCCTTGGCGATGGCCACCTCACGCTGGAAAACAGGGTTTTCCATATCCAGCACCGGGAAGTTCTTCAGGTCCTCCAGATCCTGAATGGGATAACGATTGATGGTACCGTACCAGTGCGTCAGATCCTTGCTGAGGGTAATATCCCCACCGAAGGCCTCCGGCACATAGTGTCCGGTGGACATGATCTTTACAAAGTCCCAGCCCAGATAATCCGTTACATGGATGGTCGCCTTGACCATATCATGCACATTGTGATCCACCATGGGCATATGAACCCAGCCAGACACGCCAATCCGATCCACTGGCTGTTTCTCCACCAGTGCCCGCATGCGCTGCGTACCTGTCATTGCCATCTTCTTAACCTCCCAAATAACTCTTGATGACCTGCTCGTTGTCCAGCAGCTCATGGCCGGTGCCCTCCAGTGTGATGTTGCCTGTCTCCAGAACATAGGCACGGTCAGCGATCTCCAGCGCCGCCATTGCGTTCTGCTCCACCAGAAGCACCGTCACGCCCTTCTTGCGAATCTCCTCGATTAGGCTGAAGATCTGCTCCACCAGTATGGGGGCCAGGCCCAGAGAAGGCTCGTCCAGCATCAGCAACTGTGGGTTACTCATCAGAGCGCGGCCGATGGCCAGCATCTGCTGCTCGCCGCCGGAGAGGGTGCCTGCCGGTTGCTTTTCACGCTCTTTCAGTCGGGGGAAGAGTTCATATACCCACTGGTTGGTCGCCTCGCTGCCGGCCTTATCCTCGATGGTGTAAGCGCCCATATTCAGGTTTTCCTGCACGGTGAATTTGGGGAAGATCTGTCGACCCTCCGGGCAGAGGATAATGCCGTTTTTCACACGGTTCAGGGAATCACTGGTCGTAATGTCCTGCCCCTTGAAAGCGATCATTCCCTCCTGACAGGTCTTGATACCGGCCAGCGTATTCAAAAGTGTACTCTTGCCTGCGCCATTGGAGCCAATCAAAGCTAGGATCTCGCCCTGATCCACATGGAAATCCACACCTTTCAGGGCATGGATATTGCCGTAATAGGTATGCAGATTTTCGACCTTAAGCATGTTTCTTTCCTCCCTTGCCCAGATATGCCTCGATAACATCCGGATTGGTCTGGACCTCAGCAGGGGTACCCTGGCAGATCAGTTCGCCATGATTGATGACCACCACCTGGTCGGAAATGCCCATGACCACCTTCATGTCATGCTCGATCAGCAGGATGGAATCCACTTCATCCAGCAAGCTCCGGATAAATGCGCTCAGTTCCGCGCTCTCCTGGGGGTTCATGCCGGCAGCCGGCTCATCCAGCAGCAGCAGCTTGGGCTTGGATGCCAACGCACGGCCGATCTCCAGCTTTCTCTGCAGGCCATAAGGCAGATTGGTCGCCTTGGTATAGCGGTATTTTTCAAGGCCAATCTTCTGCAGGATCTCCGTCACCCTCTCCCGGGCCGCTTTCTCCGCTTCGATCTTCTTGGGGTTGGGGAACAGGGAGCGGAAATAGCCGTAGGGGACCAGATGCTGCATACCCACCAGAATGTTGTCCTCCACCGTTAATCCAGAGAAAAGACGCACGTTCTGGAAGGTGCGGCACACACCCTCCGCCACATACTGGGCGCAGGTAAGGCCGGCCACCTCTTTACCGTCCATCAGGATGCTACCGGTATCGGGATGATAAAATCCCGTCAGAAGGTTGATGACCGTGGTCTTACCGGCGCCGTTGGGGCCGATCAGGCTGGTGATCTGTCCCTTTTCCATGGTAAAGCTCAGGTCTTTTACAGCAATCAGACCGCCGAAGGCAATCTGCAAATTCTTTACCTGTAAAAACGCCATATTATTTCCCTCCTACAGCGGCCTTGTTCTTGTGAAACCGACCGACCAACCGCGCATACTTCTCCGAGACGGAGTTCTTAACTTTCTTGCCCTGCAGGCTGTGGTTGAGCCACATGATGCCCACCAGCACGCCGCCGTACACCAGCATCCGGTAATCCGAGAAGCCGCGCAGGTACTCGGGAAGTGCCATCAACAACAGCGCCGCGATCATGGTCCCCTTCATATTGCCCAAACCGCCCACCACCACGATGCTTAGGCAGGTGAAGGACTCAGTGCTGGTGAAGCTGTTGGGGTCGATATAGCCAATATAGTGGGCATACATGGAGCCGGCCATACCGGCCAGCGCTGCAGACATACTGAACACGAACACCTTATGGGGGAAGAGCTTGATGCCCATGGCTTCCGCCGCGATGCTGTCATCCCGCATGGCTTTGAGGTTCCGGCCCAGCTTGGAGTTGATCGTCCATTTGATCAGGATGTAAACGATGATGACCATCACCAGCACGAAGTAGTAGTTCTCTCTCATGTTGGCGATCTTGTGGCCAAAGATGGTGGCCTTGGGGATGTTCATGATGCCGTTGGGGCCGCGGGTCAGGCTCTCCCAGTTCAGCAGGATGATATTGACGATCTCGCAGAAGCCCAGCGTCACGATGGTAACGTATTTGCCGGTAACACGGGACATGGGCAGTGCCAGCAGGAAACCTGCCAGAGCGGAGATCAAGATCACAAAGGGCAGCGTGACCATAAAGCTCCAGCCAAAATGCTGATACAACAGCACACCGGCATAAGCGCCGATGCCGAAGAACGCCGCGTGGCCAAAGGACATGGTGCCGCCAATACCGATCAGAAGGTTCAGGCTCATGCCGAAAATCATGTAGATACCGGCCAGATTTAGGATTCGAAGGTTATATGTACTCATCATCTGCGGGATTGCCAAAGCGACCAGCAGTACCACAATGGTGAGGATCTGTCCAACACTCAATTTTTTCTTCATATCATCACACCTTCTTCTGCTCTTTCTTGCCAAACAGGCCTGTGGGTTTGATGATTAGGGTCAGGATCAGGATGCCGAAGGCCACCAGATTCCGATAGCTCATGCTGATGTAACCGGCTGTGAGCATCTCCACGATGCCGATGATAAAGCCACCCACCACGGAGCCGGACAAAACACCGATGCCGCCCAGCACAGTTGCCGCCAGAGCCTTCTGGCCGATAACGCCGCCGATGGCGGAGGACACGGACTGATAATACATACAGAACGCGATACCCGCGATAGCCGCCAGCATGGAGCCAACGGCGAAGCCGATCGCCACCATGCGGTCCACGGGGATGCCCATCAGGTAAGAGGCGTTCAGATTCTGCGCGATGGCACGCAGACCATAGCCGGTTTTTGTCTTCATGGTGAACCAGGCCAGCGCCGCCAGCACCAGCAGGGTCACGCCAATGATAAAGAACTGGATCACAGCCATACGGGCGCCGAAGATCTCCACATACTGGCCTGCAAACAGGGTGGGGAACTGTTTGATCTCGCTGCCGAAGAACACGATGCAGGCGTTTTCCAGAATGGTCTTAACGCCGATGGAGCTGATCAGGGCGTAAGTCATGCCATCGCCGGATTTACGCAGGGGGCGAATGGCCATGCGCTCAATGATCAGGCCCATGAGGGCGGAGATGATCAGTGTGATCAGGAAGGTCACGCCGATAGGCAGGCCGCTGGTCCCCAGATTATAAAAACTGTAGAACACGATGGCGCTGGTCAGGAATACCGCGCCGTGGGACATATTGATCAAAGACAGCACACTGTAGACCAGTGAATAGCCCACGGCCGTCAGGGCATAGACACTGCCCAGAGAGATACCATTTATCAATTGCTGTATTAACATATCGTCCTCGCTTTCCGTTTAAGCGCTTTTCATAAGAAACGGGGACCGGCCTTAATGACCGGCCCCCGTTTTCTTCAAAAGCCGTTGAGCAACTGAGTTTTACTTCAGATAATCGTCCACATGGAAGCCAACTTCTTCTTCGCTCAGGTTTCTCCACTGTCCGTTCTCAACGATGGACAGATACTGCTCCGTGATCACCTTGCGGCCTTCAGCAAAGGAGATATTGCCCTGAACGCCGGTGAAGTTCTCAAGAGTAGCGAGGGTGTCACGGAAGGTCTCGCGGGTGGTGCCGCCGTTTTCCATGGCCCAGATGATGGTCATCATGCAGTTGTAGCCCTGGTCAGCGTACTTCTGGGTGCCAACTTCCTTATCCTCAGGATAGAGTTCCATATAGGTGTCATAGTAGCGCTTGTAGACAGGGTTGCTCATGTCCTTGGTGGCACCGTACACACCGTACAGCCCCTCGGCCAAATCGCCCAGGTTGGTCAGAACGTTGCTGGTACGGGACTTGGAGCTGACCTGGAAGGTAGCCTCAAAGCCCAGCTGATCGGCCTGCTGCTTGATCAGAACGATGTCATCCTCGCCGCAGAAGCACATCACAACATCGGGATCGAGCTGCTTGAACTTGGTCAGAATGGAGGTGAAGTCGTTGGTGCTGCCGGCAATGTAGTTCTCGCTGGCCACCAGGTTGCCGCCCAACTCCTTGACCTTCTGCGTGTAGTAGGTCATGCACTGGTTGCCCCACTCATCGTTGGAGTAGATCAGAGCGATGCTCTCGGGCTGCAGATACAGCACGTCCCACACAGCCACACGGGCAGCGGCCACGTTCTGCGTCTCAGACAGGGAGAAGCCCCAGTCGGTAGAGCCCAGGAAGTCAGAGTGAGAGCAGGTCAGAGCGTACTGGGGAACCTCAGCCTCATGATAGATCTGTGCGCAGGGCAGAGACACGCTGCTGGCGAAGGAGCCAACTTCCAGCAGATACTTGTCGTCAGAGACGATCATCTCCGCGATGTTGCTGCCTTCCTTGGCGTCGTCACGGTCATCATAGTAATCGACCTTGATCATACCGCCCTCGCCGCCGAGGCCGCCGTCCTCTTCCAGATGCTTCAGCGCGATTTCAATGCCGCGCTTGATGTACTCAGCGTAGGTGGAGTTCTTGCCGCCGAAGGGCAGGCAGGCCGCAATGTAATAGTCTTGAGCCAGAGGGTTGGCCTCGGTCTCGCCGCTGGCAGCGCTGCTGGAGCTGGAGGGCGCGGAGGAACTACTGGAACTGGAACTGCTGCTGGAGCCGCCGCAAGCGGTCAGGCTGAACAGCATGACGCAAGTCAGTGCAAGAGCAAGCCATTTTTTCACTTTCATCATAATCTCTCCTAAACTTTATTTTTATCCCTTACGGGGTCGCTCACTTTCTGGTCCGGTAACAAAGTTGGCAACATTCGCCACCTCTGGCCAGGGTATTACCCAGTTCAAAATCCAGGCCCAGGCCCTCGGCCACACCCCGGTCACCTTCCATGGCAATGTCGCACATAAGCGCACAGGTCTCGTCATCAAGGCCCAGCTTCTTCCATGCGTTCAGCAGTGCGCAGTAGCACAGATCCACATGACTCTCGCCCTCTTCGGCGCATGTCAGCCTCTTCTCAAAGGTCTGCGGGGCACCGCGGGTGGTGAAATACTCGGCATACTGCTTCGCCGTCACCTTGCCGCCCAGAGCCTCCAGCTCCTTTTTGCCGCTGTTGATGCCGATCTTACGGATGGCTCTGCGCATGATCGGTTCCAGATCGATGCCATCCGCCTTGGCCTCCAGATAAAACATGGCAGCCCAAGTGCCGCGCTGCTCAATAGCGGCTCTGCGGACGTTGACTACTTCATTGTCCGTTACGCTGGGAACATTTTTGATATTAGACAAGCTTCTCTTCCCCCTTTTCTTAGCAGCCTTTTCAGGCATCTGCATTTTCATGATCATATTATAGAGTCACCCCTTTTTTGCCGCAATTCCAAATTTCTACATTATGGTGTAATTTTCTTTTATTTCCCCGTCGGTATATGTGCAAAAAAACAACGCTCCGTTCTCCCCTTCTCCACGGAAAAAGAAGGACCGGCGCAAGCCGGTCTAAAGTACCCCCAAGTTAGATAATATTTTGAAGTAAAAACTGTTCAAGCAACTGAAAAGTCTTGCTGCCTGTGAATCGCAGGCGGCAAGCCCTTCAGCTTTGCCTTGTTCCTGCGGTTGTTGTAGTAGTCCAGATAATCGACCAGTTCCTGCTTGAAGTGTTCCATGGACTGAAATTCTTGCAAGTACAGCAGTTCGCTCTTGAGCAGACCTAAGAAATTTTCGATCGCGGCATTATCCAGACAGTCCCCCTTCCGGCTCATGCTCTGCTGAACACCTTTCTTCTGGAGCATCCGCCGGTACTGCTTGTGCTGATATTGCCAGCCCTGGTCGGAATGGAGGATCAGGCCGGTTCCGTCCGGTATCTTTTCAAAAGCCTGATCCACCATGGTCGTTACCATGCTCAGCACAAGCCGGTCTGAGATCGTGTAGCTTACCAAATCACTGCTGTACAGATCAAGAACGGATGAGAGATAGAGCTTCTTGCCAAACAAACCGAACTCTGTCACATCGGTCACCCACTTCTGGTCAGGCTTTTCGGCATGAAAGTCTCTCCGCTTCGCCGCAACTTAGTTCTTCCTTCACCACCGTTCCCACAGCTCTTTTCTTGAACTCTGGTGTATACCGTTTATTTGGCACTCCTTTTGGCATAACGAAACACCCCACTTGTTAGATAGTGTATCATACTGTCCAACAAGTGAGGTGCAGTTCTGTTGTTCCTGTCCGTTCTTTACTTTTCCATGATCCGTTCCCGGTAATCCGATGGCCGCATCCCCACATATTCCTTAAAAACCTTTACAAAATACCGTGAGTCGTTAAAGCCCAGTTTTTCCGAGATCTCATAGATCTTCATGTGCGTATCCCTCAGATATTCCTTCGCCCGCTCGATCCGTGCCATGGTCACATACCGGGTAAAGCTGACATCCATATCCCGGCTGAAGCGGCCGGAAAGGTAGTTGTCCGTCACATCCATCTCCCGGGCCACCGTTGAAACAGAGAGGTCGCTGTCCTCAAGGCGGCGGTTGATGATGTCCAGACAGGAGATAATAAATAGAGAGCGGCCCCGCTCCTGCTTGTCCGGGTTCTCATTCAGGTGGGAGATATAATCCTCCAGATAGCGCTCCACCTCCTCACCGGTTTGGCACCGCTCGATCTTCTGAATCTCATTGTAGACCCAAAAGACAGATGTATGGGGAGCCATCTTCTTGGGCTGCACCCGCAGGCCGATCTTGAGGAACAACTCCCCTGCAAAGCGGATGCAGGCCTCCACATCGCTGTTGTCCTGACTGCTCCACAGTGTGCGGAACGCAGCCTTCACCTGCTCCTTCTTCCCCTGCAGGATCGCCTGCGTCAGCATCCATTCCTCCCGGCTTCCCTGCTGATCTGTTCCCATCTGGCGGCGCCGGGAGTCCGCCGCGGAGTGGAGCAGATCCGAAAACTCCTCCTTGCTGAAGGGCTTATTGATATAGTCGTAGACCACCGGGGAGCGGATGGCGTACTGCACATACTCCCGATCATCATAAGCGGATATGATAATCGCCACAAGGGGCGGTCCTTCCTCTTCGATTTTTTTAATCAGGGCGATGCCATCCATCCGGGGCATCCGAATATCCGTCAGCAGGATGTCCGGATGATGCTCCCGCACCAGAGACAGCGCCTCTTCGCCGTTAGTGGCTGCGCCCACCAGCTCAAACTCATCCTCCTGTGCCCGGATCCACGCGCAGATCCCCTGCAAAAATAGTCGCTCATCATCAGCGACAACGACTTTCAGCTTATCGATCTCCATCACCCTCCTCCTTTTGTTTTCTCTTCACGCGCTCCAGCGGAAGCCGGATGGCCGCTACCGTCTCGTCCTCTTCGATATGGTACCGCAGTCCGCTCTGCTCACCGTACCAGTTGATCAGCCGCTCATTCACATTGCGGATGCCGTAGTGTCTGGAGCGGAGCTGTTCGTCTCCCCGCAGCAGCATATTTATCTTGCTCAGATCCGCCAGCTTGCCGGTGTTGCGCACCTCCATGACCAGCTCCTCCCTGTCCGTATAGGCCCTTACAGTCACCCGCCCGCCGTCATCTTCCAGCAAACCATACTGGATGGAATTTTCCACCAGAGGCTGCAAAATCTGTTTGATAACCCAGTAATCCTCCGTATCCTCCTGAATGTCAAAGAGGAATTCGTAGTTTTCTGAATAGCGCTTCCGCATGATGCCCACATAGCAACGCACCTGCTCAATCTCGTTGCGCAGCAGGATCTGGATATTTCCGTGATTCAAACCGTTGCGGAGCATCCCCACCAGATCCATGGTCATCTCCTGAATGTCCGTCGCGCCGCAGTTCTCCGCCATCCAGCCGATGGAACCAAGCGTGTTATAGAGGAAATGCGGGTTGATCTGGGACGCCAACATCCGGAACTCGTCCTGTCTCCGCCGCTCCGCCGCCATCTGCGTCTCATGGAGCAACCGCTTGACCGTAGCGATCAGATGGTTGAAGCTCTGGTAAAGGATGCGCACCTCGCCCTGCGTCTGTTCCACCGGGATCTCTTCATACGTTTCAAGATCCTGCAGATTGCGCATCTGCTGCGCCAACTCCAGAACAGGCCCCACCGTTCTTCTGGTCAGGCTGGCGGTCAGGGTTATGCCCAGCGCCAGAAGCACGGCACCCAAGATCACCGTTCGCAAAATGATCTCTCTGGATCCGCTGAGCAGCTTTTCGTTTTCCATCTGGCTGACCAGCTTCCAGTCGTTGGCGGAAATGTCCCGGATGATCATAACGGTCCCGTAGCCCTGCATATTCACGCCGCTGCCGTCCTCCCGTGCGATTTCTATATTTTTGCTGTAGTACGGCAGCAGCACCGTCCCCTTTTCATCAGTCAGATACAGCCGAGAGTTACTGTCCATGCCGTACTCCCGATTGAACTGCCAGAATACGTCCATAATGGTTTCCACGTCAATATCCACCCGGATAATACCCAAAACAGCGTTTATATCATGATGGGAAAAGATCTGTCTCGTGATGCGGATCGTTTCCCGCTCCTCTGGCCGGAACTCCCAGCGGTAGCCGTTTCTTATATCCGCATACAGATTATATCCTCTGGCCGGTCCAGCCTCGATGTAGCAGTTCATTTTCTCATTGGGGATCAGCAGGTTTTTCTCCTCGTTCACCGGGAAGATCCGCACCTCAAAAAGTCCTCTCTCTCGGCTGAAGGCCGTTTCCATGGCATCAAGCTCATCAGCCTTTTCCCAATTCAGATACCGGGCGCTGTGATTCTCTTCCAAAAAACGGTGGAGTCTGCTGTCGGTGCAGAAGGTGAGGATGTCACGCTTTCCCTCTGTCAATACATCCTCTACAGTCTGATAGTATTTATCGATGGCCACCTGATAGGCGTAGGAGTTTTCCTTGTAACAAAGATCTTGAAAGGTCCGAACGGACGTTAAAAGCAGCACAGCTACCGTGCCTATCACCACAAAGGTATTTACCAGCACCAGCTTTTTAAAAAGCATCCGCATCCTCCTGTCCCGGAAAGCCCTTCATTCCGCCCTTTTTGCGTTTTGTCACCATTGTTTGGATTATAAACAGATTTCTTTAATTTTGTCAACAAAATGCACCGCACGCTCCTGAATTTCCGCAACCGCGGCGTTTCAGAGGTCAGCCGCCGCTATACGGTATCACTTCGCCCGGATGTGCCCTGTCAGAGGTTCTCCGTGCGATTGAAATAAACAACACCATTATCCCCGGGCAGTTCCACGGGGCCCTGAAGCCGGATCTGGTGA
>CAZFJB010000004.1:0-20312 GCA_964519775.1 uncultured Oscillibacter sp. | reverse complement strand
GTCATCACCAGAGCCAGAACCAGAGAAAGGAACTTCTTCATGGGGTTTTCCTCCTTTTGAATTCTCCCCTTCGGGAGTGGTTTTGTCGGAGGGCCTCGCGGTCCGGTCGCCCGGCACACATACTGTGGCTAGCCTACCCGGTATCTGGGTCGGGCCGCGCCATCGCTTGAGGTCCTTCGCAAGTTTAATGTAATCGCATCGTAAAGAAATATCAATAGATTTCATCCGCTTTTAACGTAAGCGAAAAGCGGCATATAATTTGGAGCAATATTTTGATAGTTAATCGTAACATACTCCGTTTTCAGCCCAAAAAATCCGCCCGCCCTCACGGTCCGGGCGCGCGTGTTGCCGCCAGCCCGGAACTACGGCAGGAAGTACCGCTGGTTCCGGAGACAAATTTCGCCGTCCGCCGCCATTTTTCGCAGCAGCGCGCCGCAGCGGCGGCCATCCAGCCCCAGCAGGTGGGCGATGTCCTGGCGGTAGGCAGCGCCGTTTTCCGCCAGATAGTGCCGCACGGCGGCACGCTGGCGCTCCGGGGGCGTCACGGTGCCCGGGGCGTAGTACCGGGAGCCGACACGGGTGAGGCGGCCCTGCTCCGTCAAGTGGCGGAGACGGCGGCGGGCGGCCTCCCTGGAGCAGGCCAGCAGCGTCTCCGCCTCCCGCCGGGTGAGGGAGCCGTGGCGGGCGGCGTGAGCCAGGAGGGCGTCCTCCCCCTGGCGGCGGCCATCGTCCCGCCGGAGGGAGCGGAGGGTCGCCCCCGGCATCCCCGCCCGGGCCAGAAGGGCGCCGACCATGCGGCTGAGGCGGGCGGCATCCAGCGGGCGGCGGGATCGGGGCGTCAGCAAAACGTGGGGGTCGTCTTCCGGCGTTCGGGCGGAGCGCTCCTCCAGCAGCAATCGGCCCACCGCCGCCGTAAGGGGGACGGTGCGGCCCGGCAGACGGAGGCAATTTTCCCAGAGATCCACCTGATCCCAGGTGAGGGCGAGCATTTCCCGGGCGTGGAGGCCCATCTGCCAGCTCAGCCACAGGGCCAGGCCTGCCGGGGTGCCGCCCTCCCGCCGCAGAAGCTGCCAGAGGCGAAATTCGTCGGCCTCCGGCGGGGCGGGCTCCTGTTCGCTCTCCCGGAGCCGATGATCCCGACGGAGATCCCCCAGCGTCAGGGACAGGCCGGCACTGTCCAGCGCCGTCCGGGCCAGCCGGGACACGGATTCCGGCCGCAGCCCGCCGCCCCGGGCGGAGGGGACCACATAGCCTGCCCCTTCCCGGAGCGCGAGGCGGGCGCTCAGCGCCGGCGGCAGGGGCACTTCCCGCCCGGGAAGGGTGATCCGGCCCCCGGCGAGGTCCACCTGGGACCATTGCAGAGAGGCGATCTCCTCCCGGCTCAGCCCCGCCTGCCACGCCAGGGCCAGGATCAGACCGGCGGCGGTGTCCGCCTCCCGAGTCAGCAGGGCCTCCATGGCGGCGGGATCTACCGGGGTCACGGCGTCCTTCATGCAAAATCACCTCTAATTTTGTTACTCTAAAGTAACATTATAGTAGTCATCTCCCCTGCCGTCAAGCCGCCGGGGCGCGAAAAACCGCCCCGCCAAAGGGCGGAGCGGTCGTAAGTACCGTATTTGAAATTACTTCAGGACGGCGATAGCCTCGATCTCGCAGAGGAGGTTCTTGGGCAGGGTCTTGACAGCCACGCAGGAACGGGCAGGGTTGCCGGTGAAGTACTTGGCATAGACCTCGTTGAAGGCGGCGAAGTCGCCCATATCAGCCAGGAAGCAGGTGGTCTTGATCACGTCGGTAAAGTCAACGCCGTTGGCCTCCAGGATGGCCTTCATGTTCTGGCAGCACTGCTCGGCCTGGGCCTGGATGGTGTCGCCGGCGACCTCACCGCTGCCGGGGACCAGGCCGATCTGGCCGGAGGTGTACAGGAAGCCATTGGCGGAGATGGCCTGAGAATAGGGGCCGATGGCGGCGGGAGCGTTGGGCGTATTGGTATACTTCATAATGAAACAGTCCTTTCGATTTATAAAAAGTTCAGGAGCGAGAGCACCTCACGGCCCTTAAGGCCGGAAAAGCTCCGCACAGCTTAGTATAGCATTTTCAGCCGGGTCATGCAACTATTCTTTTCGCCGGCCGGCCCGCTTTATGCCCGCTCTTCGGCGGCCAGCCGGGCCTTCTTCTCCGCCACAGCGGACTCCTGGCAATCATACTCCCAGTTCCAGGGGTCCTTGCGGCAGCAGCCATCGGCAAAGGGGACAAAGATCGACAGCAGTCCAAAAAGGGCCAGGAACCAGCAGTACCACATGGAGCCCATAATGCTTGCGCCGCTGATGACCGTGCCGTCTGTCACGTTGGCGTTGCACAGGGAGGACGCCGCCAGAAGCTGGGCGCCGTAAGGGATGATGCCCTGGAACACACAGGCGAACACATCCAGCAGGGATGCCGTCCGCCGGGGGTCCACCCGGTACTCGTGGGACACCTGCCGGGCCATATCCCCGGCCACGATGATGGCCACAGTGTTGTTGGCGGTGGCGCAGTCGCAGAGAGCCGCCATGGCGGTGATGCCCACCTGCGCGGAGCGGTTCCCTTTCATCACCCGCCGCAGCTTCTGGATGATCCAGGTGATGCCGCCGTTTTTCGTGATCAGCTCCGAGAGGCCGCTGCACAGCAGCGTCAGGAAAAAGACCTCATTCATGGCGGTAAATCCGGTCCAGACCGCCTGGGCAAAGCCCGCCAGGGTCATGGAGGCGGTGAACATTCCGATGATGCCGGCGGAGAAGATGCCCACCGTCAGGCACAAAAAGACGTTGATGCCCAAAAGCGCCATCACCAGCACCAGAAGATACGGCACCACCTTGATCAGGCTATAGGAGAGATCCTCCATGGCCGTTACCATCTCCGGCCGGCCGATGACCAGCAACACCGCGATGGTCAGCAAGGCCGCCGGGATGGCGATGCGGAAATTCACCCGGAACTTATCCCGCATCTCGCAGCGCTGGCTGCGGGTGGCGGCAATGGTGGTATCGGAGATCATGGAGAGGTTGTCGCCGAACATGGCGCCGCCGACTACGGCCCCCAGCACCACCACCGTGTTCAGTCCGCCCTTTTCCGCCACGCCCACGGCAATGGGCGTCAGGGCGGAGATGGTGCCCATGGAGGTACCGGTGGCGGTGCCCATGAAGGAGGCGATCACAAAGAGTCCCGCCGCCAGGAACCGCACCGGGACCAAACTCAGCCCCAGGTTCACCGTGGCATCCCGGCCGCCCATTTCCGCCGCCACCTGGGCAAAGGCACCTGCCAGGATATAGATCATCAGCATGGTCAGCACGTCCACATTGGCAGCGCCCTTGGCAAAGGTATCAAACTTTTCGTTGATGCTGCCCTTGAACATGATAAACGCCGCCAGCACCGCCAGGAACATGGCGGTGACGGAGGGGAACTGGTAAAAGGCCATCTCATAGCCCAGATGCTGGTAGACAAGGCCCGCCCCCATATACACCGCGATAAAGATCACAAACGGGATCAGGGCCAGACCGCTGCCCTTTTCATTTTTCAGAGAATCGCCCATAAAGCGCCTCCACTCTCTCTTTTTTCAAGGCCCCTCAGGCCAGAATGATCTCTTCCAGAGCCTCCACGCTCTCCGCCAGAAGATCCGCCCCTGCGGAGATCAGCACTTCCCGGCTGCGGAAGCCCCAGGTCACACCGCAGCCGCGCAGCCCGGCGTTGTGGCCGGTGAACACGTCCACATCGCTGTCGCCCACCATCAGTGTCTCCTCCGGCTTGGCGCCCAGCTTTTCCAGAATACCCCGGGCCACACCGGGGTCCGGCTTGGTGGGTGTACCGGGGAGATTGCCCCGGATCACATCAAACATACCGGGGAAGTAATACTCCACCATCTCCCGGGTGAACTGATCCGCCTTGTTGGAACAGACCGCCAGCTTCACGCCCCGGTCCTTCAGGTGCCGGAGAAGCTCCGGGATGCCCTCATAAGGGGCGGTCAGGTCCATGTTGTGCTCACTGTACCAGCAGTTGAACTTGTGGATGGTGCTGGCCACCAGCAGCGGGCTGCGGGCCGACTCCGGGGAGAAGCGGTGGACCAGCTTGGGAATGCCGTTGCCCACCATGGCCTGGATCTCCGCCGCCGTATGCTCCGGCCAGCCGTTTTCCCGGCAGACATGGTTGGCCGCCGCCGTCAGATCCCCCAGGGTATCCAGCAGCGTGCCGTCCAGATCAAAAATCACAGAATGATACATACGCGTCCGCCTTTTTTATACATACAGAACTCTGTCCGACTTCCGGGCCTTGTCCGCCAGGACGGCATCGTCCGTATAGCCCAGGATGCAGCAGCCAACGCCCTTCCAGTTCTCCGTCAGGCCCCATCTCTTCAGGATGGCCTTGCCCTCCGGCAGCTCAAAGGTCTCCAGCGCGCGGTTGATCCAGCAGGAGCCAAGGCCCACCGCCGCCGCGGCGTTCATCAGGTTGCCCATGACCAGAGAGCCGTCCTGGAGCCAGTTGGGATTCTCACAGTCCGACAGGACCGCGATCAGCATAGGCGCGCCATAGAAGGGATGTCCGTCCGTCTTGCCCATCACCTGCCGATTCAGCGTCTCCAGCTCCGCCATAGCGGCAGGGTCCCGGACCACCACCAGCTTGGTGGACTGCATATCCTTGCCGGAGGGGGCATAGAGACCCGCTTCCAAAACGGCGTCCAGCGCTTCCTGTTCCACCTGCTCCGGCCGATAGCTGCGGATGCTGCGGCGTTCCTTCAGGATCTTCAACGTTTCATTCATAACGGCTGCTCCTTTTCTGATCTTCATTATGGTATATGGCGCCTCTGCCGCTGTCCCCGCAGGGCACAGCGGCGCGCCGCAAAAGGGTAAAATGGTAATACGCTGTCATTCTATCACGATTTTTTCCGTTCGCCAACTGTCATTTTCCCCATTTCCCGAATTTTCTCCACGCCCGAACTGTGGAGTTCACATTTTATTCCTTGAATCCGCCCCCGCTCTGCCCTTATAATAAGACCAACGATCCAAGTTCTGAAAGGAGACCGCCTATGGAAGCCATGTTCAACGTTACGATCGGCGGCAGCGTCCGCCAGTACCCCGCCGGAACGCCTTACCGCGCCATTGCCGCCGATGTTCAGCCAAGCTTTCCCCACGACATCCTGCTGGTAAACCGGGACAGCAAGCTCTGCGAGCTGCACAAGACGCTGGACCGGGACTGCGCCCTGTCCATGATCACGGCGGCGGAGAAGCCGGGGCGGCAGACTTATGAGCGCAGCGCCATTTTCCTGATGCTCAAAGCGTTTTACGACGTGGCGGGCCGGGATCAGATCAAAAAGATCACGGTGGAGTTTTCCCTCAGCAGTGCCCTCTTTTGCCGCCTCCACGGTGCCCTCTCCCCGGACGAGGCGCTGCTGAAGCGGGTGGAGGAGCGGATGCGCCAGCTCGCGCGGCAGGCGCTGCCCATTGAAAAGCACTCCGTCAATATCGATGATGCCGTGACCCATTTCCAGGCAGTGGGCTTTGTGGACAAAGCCCGGCTCCTGAGCTACCGCATCAATTCCCACGTCAATCTCTACACGCTGGACGGCTTCACCGATTATTTCTACGGCTACATGGTGCCGGACACCGGATACCTGAAATGGTTCGCCCTGGAACCCTATGGCGACGGGTTCGTCCTTCGTCTGCCGGACCAGAAGGACCCGGAGCGGCTGGGGGATTTCCGCCCCTCCCAGAAGGTCTTTCACTCCATGCGGGACGCGGAGGACCGCTCCGCCGCCCTGCGCGTGACCAATATCGGCGAGCTGAACGACACCATCTCCCACGGCGGCGCCACCCAGATGATCCTCTCCCACGAGGCCATGATGGAAAAGCGCATCGGCGACATTGCCGAGGAGATCGCCCGCCGGAAGGATGTGCGCTTTGTCATGATCGCCGGTCCCTCTTCCTCCGGCAAGACCACCTTCTCTCACCGCCTTTCCACCCAGCTGATCGCCTGCGGCCTGCGGCCCCACCCCATCGCCACGGATAACTACTTCAAAAACCGGGCGGACACCCCAAAAGACGCCAACGGTCAGTATGATTTCGAGGGCCTGGGGGCCATGGATGTGGAGGGCTTCAACACCGATATGAGCCGCCTTTTAGCGGGTGAGACAGTGGATCTGCCCACCTACAACTTCAAAAAGGGCGTCCGGGAGTATAACGGCGAAAAGCTGACCCTGGGGGAAGGGGACGTGCTGGTCATTGAGGGCATCCACTGCCTGAACGACGCCTTTGCCCACGCCCTTCCCCGGGAGAGCAAGTATAAGATCTACATTAGCTGCCTAACCACCCTGAATGTGGATGACCACAACCGCATCCCTACCACTGATGCCCGGCTCCTGCGCCGCATCCAGCGGGATGCCCGCACCCGGGGCTACGGTGCTCAGGCCACCATCAGGATGTGGCCCTCCGTCCGCCGGGGCGAGGAGGAGAACATCTTCCCCTATCAGGACAGCGCTGATACTGTGTTCAACTCCGCTCTCATTTACGAAACAGCCCTGCTCAAGCCCTATGTGGAGCCGCTGCTCTTCGGTGTTCCCAAGGACAGCCCGGAATATCTGGAGGCCAAGCGGCTGCTGAAATTCCTTAACTACTCCCTGCCCCTGCCGGCGGATGACGTGCCCAAAACGTCCCTGATCCGGGAATTTATCGGGGGCGGCTGCTACAAAACCTGATTATGCTTCCAGGAGGGCCGCTGAAAGCGGCCCTCTTTTCCTTTTCCCGGCCTTCCGGCGGCCCTTTCCGGCATAAGCCCTCCCCTCCCCGCATAGGATGAAGCAACAAAAGGCGGGGAGTGTTGTGCTTTGAAGGGTAACATGGAGGAGCGGGCGGAGCGCCTGGCTCTTTACATCATAGAGAACCGGACCACGGTCCGCGCCGCCGCTTCCAAATTCGGGATCAGCAAGTCCACGGTACATAAGGACATCTCGGAACGGCTTCCCCGGTTCAACCGCTCCCTGTACCTTCAGGTCAAAGAGGTCCTGGACACCAACAAGGCCCAGCGCCACATCCGGGGCGGCATCGCCACCCGCAGAAAATATCGGGGCGCGTAGCGCCGGAAAGGGAGGAATCGTATGCCCCCTCGCAATCAAGGCGGATGCCGCCGGGGAAACCAGACCCAACGGCCCATCATCGAAGAGCTGCCCACCCAGTCGCCCCCGGAGCCGGCTATGCGCCGCTGGCCCAACCCGGCGGTGCCGGCGCCCCCCGCGCCGGAGACGCTGGCGGCGGAGCTCCACCGGATCGGCAGCCATCTGGCCCATCAGGCCCAGCTCCTCACGGAGATCAAGGCACTGCTGGAGCGGCATCCCGGCCCCTGAGCGTTTCCCACACGGGTCTCCCGGCGAGACCCGTGTTTTTTCGCCTGAAATCCTTCACCCGAAATTCGTCCGGAATAAAAATTTTTCCATTTGGCGGAACGAAACGGCCCCTTCCTCCGTCTATTTTAAATAAAGGTCCCCCCCGATTCCCATTTGTAAACAATTTTGAAATTTCCCGGAATGCCTTGTAATTTTCTCCCGCCCTCTATAAAATGTGTTATGTAAATCAAAGTCGGGACCCCCGGCCCCAAAAGAGATCAGCGGCCACGCCGCGCACAAAGGAGCGTTACTTCCCATGTCCAGATCTGCCCGCCGTCACTTCCGGCCCACCGGCCTCCAGATTTTTCTCACCGTGATCCTTGCCGTTCTGACCGTCTGCGTGATGGTGAAAGTCTTCTTTCTGAAAGCGCCGGAGCAAAAGCCCGATCCCCTGCCCCCCGTTTCCGACAAGGTCCAGCAGGAAGAGCAGCTCTCCGCCGAGGAGCTGGCGGCCCAGGAGGCCCTCCGCTCCCACCTGGAGCGCAAGGCCGGCTTTTACACCATTCTCGTCTCCGGCGTGGATGACGGTAACGGCGGCAGCGACACCAATATCCTGGTGGCGGTGGACACGATGAACGGCTATGTTTACGGCGTCAGCATCCCCCGGGACTCCAAGGCCATCATCGACGGCAGCGCCCACAAGATCAACTACGCCTACAATAAAGGCGGCATGGCCCTGCTCTCCGACGTGGTATCCCAGCAGCTTGGCATTCCGGTGGACTACACGGTCACGGTGGACCTCAAGGGCTTTGTGGCCCTGGTGGACGCCATCGGCGGTGTGGACTTCAATGTGCCTTTGAACATGGACTATGACGACCCCATCCAAGATCTCAGCATCCACTTTTCCAAGGGCACCCAGTGGCTCAGCGGCAGCGACGCTCTGAAGGTGGTCCGCTTCCGCCACAATAACGACGGCACCGGCTACGGCAGCGAGGACCTGGGCCGCATGACCACCCAGCAGAACTTCCTGAAAGCCGTGGCGAAAAAGATGCTCTCCGCCGGAAATATCCTGACAAAGATCGACGATTATGCCAAGATCTTTGACCAGTATGTGGAGACGGACCTCACCGTGGGGAACATGGCCTGGCTGGGTACGGAGGTTTTGAAAATGGGCATCGACAAGATCGACTTCTCCACCCTGCCCAACGAGTGGATCTCCCCTTATATCTATCTGGTGCCTGACGAGACACTGGAAGTGGTCAACACCTACCTCAACCCCTATGTGGAGGACCGGACGGCGGAGGACCTGGATCTCCCCGCCTGATCCCCGGAAAGGAGGAAACTCCATGAAAAAACGTGCCTGCGCGTGGCTTTTGGCCCTGGCGCTGCTGTCCGTCCCCGCCGGGGCGGCGGAGAACAGCCCGGAGAATTTTATCCGCGGCAAGACGTATGAAAACCAGTTCTCCGACCTGACGGAGGACCACACCTTCTACGAAAATGTCTCTGCCCTGTATGAATACGGCCTCACCGTGGGGCGATCCGACGGCACCTACGGTCTCACCGCCCCCATGACAGTGGGGCAGGCGGTGATCTTCGCCGGGCGCATCCGCAGTCTTTACCGTGCCGGCGACCCGGAGACCGGCCCCGCCGCCTATACGGCCGCCGCCGTGGCTCTGGAGGGAGCGCAGCGGGTCTATGCCCCCTATCTCTGGTATCTCCAGGCGGAGGGCGTTCTGGACAAGGCGCTGGACGACTGCCTGGGAGACATTGCCCAGCGTGGCCAGGTGGCTCACATCCTGGCAAATCTCCTGCCGGAAGAGGTCCTGCCTCCTGTCAACGACTCTCTCATCACCCAGGCCTACGCCAGCCGCCGAAAGATCACGGATGTGACGGAATACACCCCCTATTATGAAGATATTCTGAAGCTCTACCGCTGCGGCGTCAGCGTCGGCAGCGACGTTGACGGCAATTTCCTGCCGGACGCCCCCATCACCCGGGGCGCGGCGGCAGCCATGCTGACCCGGATCGTGGACCCCTCTCTGCGGCTGACGCCGGATTGGCATCTGCCGGACCTCTACAGTGCCGAGGGTGTGGAGCTGTTCGACCTGGTCACCGCCGGGGCCCATATCGCCGCCCCGCAAACGGCGGCGGACTACGATTCCACCGTCCGCTATATGCTCTCCCAGGGGGAGAACACCCTGTCGCTGAACCTCCCCGGCGGCTTCACCCTGGAATCCGCCCGGGAGGCGCTGAACGCCGCGCTGCTGGCGGTGAAGCGCTACTGTGAGCAGGGCTACAACCAGGCAGCCTGTTCCTATTCCGCCGCCGGCAGCATGGTCATCCAGTTCAGCTCCATCGCCGCCGAGCGTACGGAGGAATACCGCCAGTCCGCCCTCACCGCCGCTATCGCCGTTCATGACCAGCTCTGGGAACAGGGCGTCATCACCCCCGGTTCCTCCCAGCGGGAGATCGCCTGGGCCTATTACCAGTGGATCGCGGCCAACTGCGTCTATGATGACGCCGGCGGCGACGATTCTCTCAGCCATCTGGCCTACAATCTTTTTGAAACCGGCACGGCTGTGTGCGACGGCTACACCGGCGCCTACAATCTGCTTTTGAAGCTGGAGGGCATCGACTGCTATGCCCTGCCCAACGGCTCCCATATCTGGACAGTGGCCACGCTGGACGGCGAGACCGTCCACATTGACGCCACCTGGGGCGACCAGGGCGCCACGGCGGCGGCGGAATACTTCGCCATGACGCCGGAGCGGTCCTATTCCCTCCATCCCTGGCCCCAGAAAAACGAGCTTCCTCATATTCCCTGACACAAAAAAATCCGAAAAAAGCGCCGGGTGACTTTCGTCACCCGGCGCTCAGCGTGTCGAAAAACTCTTTTCGCCCCGCTGAGCAAGTTTTCAAAACTTTAAAAAGTTCTGAAAACTTTTGATTTGAAACGTGCGGGACAACCTTCCTGGTTTTCCCGCACACACTCTTTCCTCCCGCCGCGGGAAATTAGCCGCTTTTTTGACAGTCTCAGCGCCGGGTGACTTTCGTCACCCGGCGCTTTCTTTTTCAGATTCAGATCCGATCTTTATAATAGGCCACCAGCAGTTCCACCACCATGCTGTAAGAGCGCATCCCATTGGCGTCGCCATAGGATTTCAGCGCCGCTTCATACACCGTGTCAGAGACCTTTTCCACCACGTTGTCCCGGAACTGGTCCCAATAGGCGTTGTTGTCCCGCAGGTCTGCCTCCACCGTTTCCGGCAGCGTTTCCCGGATGGCCCAGTAGGCCTCCGGGTCCGTTTCATACAGGGCGTTGCCCAGGTGGATAAACCCCAGCAGCCAACCGGAATAGGCGTAGTCCGCCTTTCCGCTGGTAACGGACGCCAGCACTCCCAGGAAATTGCACTCCTGCTCCCAGGCAATGCCCCGCTGATGGGCCAGCTCATGGGCGATGGTAGAGGGCAGCAGACAGGCGGGGCTGTCCACATTCACATTGGACTCCCCCACACAGGCGAAATACACCCCGGTGAAGCCCATGACGCTCATGACCCGGGAGGCCCGCACCGCCTTCACCCCGGTGTCCGAAAAGGCCAGAAAGGGCCAGATCTCCGTCACGCCATCGTAAATATGGGTGCTTTCCGCCAGGATCTCCTCTTTTGCCACGGCGTAGCGTCCCGCCTCATCCCGGGGCACACTGTCCGCCGTGTCTGCCAGTTGTTGGGCAAAATAGGCGGTAACGACTTGCAGATCCGTCGCCGCCACAGGGCCATCCTGGATCCCCGCCTGTTCCCGGAAGGTATCCGTCCAGTAATTCACGCCCCACATCAGGCAAAACAGGGCATAAATCGTCAACAGGATGTCCGCCGCGCCCAGCACCGCGCTGTAGGCCCGGTGTCTCCGGCGGCCCCCCGCCCGGGCGATGGCCACGATGCTCCAGGCGGTGTAGGCCACTGCCGCCACTGCCGCCAGAACATACAGCCCCTCCATCACGGAAACCTCCGTCAGGGCGCTCAGCCGCCCCAGAATGGCTTTCAGCGGCGTGGTGACACGGGCTGTGAAGGCGTTCATCAGCCCCCGCCGGCCCCGCAGAGCAAAATACAGCGCCAGGACCGCTCCGTTCGCCGCCAGCCAGATATGTAATTTTCGGTGTCCCTGCCAGAATTTCATATGTGCATCGATCCGCTCTGATTTTAAACCCACAGGCCCACTTTGCCTGTCCGTTTATTCGGCGGCTGCCAAAAGCTGCCGGGTGTATTCCTCTTTGGGGTGGTCGAAGATCTTCTCCACCGGCCCCTGCTCCACGATGCGCCCCTCTTTCATCACAAGGGTGGAATCACAGAGCTGATAGACCACGTTCAGATCGTGGGAAATAAAGAGAAAGCTCAGGTCCAGCTCCTTCCGCAGATCGCTCAGCAGTTTCAGGATCTGGGCCTGGATGGTCACATCCAGAGCACTGACCGGCTCGTCCGCAATGATAAAGCGGGGCCGCTGGATCAGCGCCATGGCGATGGAGACCCGCTGGCGCTGGCCGCCGGAGAGCTCTGAGGGATACGCCTCAAGCACCTCTTCCGGCAGCTCCACCCGCTCCAGCATCTCCCGCACCCGGCGCCGCCGCTCCGGGGCATCGTACTTGCCGAAGATCCGCAGCGGCTCCTCCAGCAGCCACGCCACCGGATAGGCCGGGTTCAGGGCGCTGTAGGGGTCCTGAAAAATCATCTGGGGCCGCTTCGTATAATGTGCGACCTTGCCCCGCTCCGGGGCCACCATGCCCAGAATGGTCCGGGCCAGTGTGGATTTTCCGGTGCCGGACTCGCCCACCAGGCCCAGGATCTCGCCCCGATGGATGTCAAAGGAGACATCGTGAAGGACCTCATGGTAATATTTCCGCCCAAAGAGGCCGCCTTCCCGATAACCGGCCGTTACATTCTGAAGGGACAGCACCAATTCTTCCGTCATGGCCGCTCCTCCTTCTTTGTTCGGACCGGGATGGCCTCAATGAGTTTTTTCGTATAGGGATGCTCCGGGTGATAGAATACCCGCTCCGTCTCCCCTTCCTCCACCAGCACGCCCCGCTGCATCACCGCCACCCGGCGGCACAGCTTGCGCACCACATTCAGGTTGTGGGAGATGAAGAGCATGGAGATTCCGCTCTCCCGGTTCAGTTTTTTCAGCATTTCCAAGATCTGGGCCTGGATGGTCACATCCAGGGCGGTGGTGGGCTCATCCAGCAGCAGCAGTGCCGGGCGGTTGATGATAGCCGCCGCGATCATAGCCCGCTGGAGCATCCCGCCGGAGAGTTCATGGGGATATTTGTCGTAAATCGTCTCCACATCCGGCAGCTCCGCCGCCGTCATAGCCGCCAGGGCCGCCGCCCGCCGCTCCTCCCGGCGCATATTCGTGTGGAGCCGCAGCGTCTCCTCCACCTGGGGGCCGATCTTCATCAGCGGGTCCATGCAGCTTTGAGGCTCCTGGAACACCACGCCGATATCCGCCCCCTGGATCTTCCGCAAGTCGGCACGCTTTGCGTGGAGCAGCTCCTGTCCGTTCAGCAGGACCTCCCCGGAATAGTCGCACTGCTTCCGGGGCAGCAGCCCCGCCACACTCATGGCGGTGACGGACTTCCCGGAGCCGGATTCCCCCACCAGGCCCAGGATCTCGCCGTCCTCCAGCCGCAGGCTCACGCCGCCCACCGCTTCCCGGTCCCGGTTGTGGAACCGCACATGAAGATCACGGATCTCCAGCATCAGACCACCTCCCCGTTCCGGCGCTGCAGGCCCTCGCCGATAAGGCCCACGCCAAAGACCATCCACACCAGCACCAGCCCGGTGCCGATGGTGTACCACGGGGCACTCATGAACATTCCCTGGCTCTCCGAGAGCATATAGCCCAAGGAGGCGTCCGGCGGCGTCACGCCGATGCAGAGATAGCTCATAGACGCCTCCGCCAAAACGGCATTATTAAAACCGATGGTCACGGCGGGCAGCAGCACGTTCCGGGTGTTGGGCAGAATGTGCCGCCACAGGATGCGGCTGTCGGACGCCCCCATGAGCCGGGCGCTTTTTACATAGTTGACGTCCCGCAGCCCCGCATAGGCCCCCCGGGCCATGCGGGCAAAGCTGGGGATGAACACCAGCCCCAGCGCCAATATCACATTTTCCGTTTTCCCCGGACCCAGCAGGCTGATGACCACCAGCGCCAGCAAAATGCTGGGGAAAGCTGTCAGCACGTCGCCCAGGCGCATCAGGATATCGTCGGCAAGGCCGCCGTAATAGCCGGTGACGGCACCCAGCACCGTGCCGCACACGCCGCCGATGGCCACCGTGCAAAGCGCGATGCAGAAGGTGGTGCCGGCCCCTTTCAGCACACGGCTGAAAATGTCCCGGCCAAAGCTGTCGGTCCCCATCAGGTGGGCCAGAGAGGGCGGGTCCAGCTTCGGTCCCACCGCCATGGCGTTGGGGTCATAGGGCGTCCAGAAAAAGCCGGCCACCACCAGCACCGTCAAAATACCGGTGAGGATCAGCCCCACGGTGAGATAGGGGTTCTTTTTCATTTCGCGCCACCTCCCATCCGGGGATCAACGCAGCGGTTGATCAGATCCGCCACCGTGCCGGAAAAGACCACCCAGAACGCCAGGATCACCACGATGGCCTGCACCACCGGGTAGTCCCGGTTGGAGATGGACGCCACCAGCAGCCGCCCCAGGCCAGGGATGGAGAACACCTGCTCCACCACGATGCTGCCCGCCACGATCTCGGCCATGGTCTGGCCCAGGAAGGTAACGGTAGGCACCAGGGAATTTTTCAGCACATGGCCCCACAGCACCTGCCGGCGGTCGTTGCCCCGGGCGATGGCCGTGCGGACATAGGGCTTGTTCATCTCGGCGATCACCGTGCCGCGGAGCATCCGGGCCGTCATGGCCACTCTGGGGATAGACAGGGAGAGCGCCGCGAAAAAGAGGTATACCAGGGAGCCGCCGATATTCTTGTCAAGGCCGGGAAAATCCCCGGGCGTAAAGGCCCGCAGCAAAATGCCGAAGCCCCAGGAGATCAGGATACCGGTGAAAAAGGGCGGCACGGCCATGCAGAACTGATTCAAAACCGTATGGAAGCCCTCCAGCTTTCCGTTGGCGGACAGCAGCCCCAAGGGCAAAGACACCACCGTGATCAAAAGAAAGCTCACAAGGCTCAGGCACAGCGTCACCGCTATTTTGGGGCCCAGCAGCTCCCGCACCGGCTGGCGGTACTGATAGGAAATACCCAGATCTCCCGTGAAAAAGCCAGCCAGCCATTGGCCGTACCGGGCCAGGAGAGGCTGATCCAGCCCCAGCTCCGCCCGCAGAGCCGCCACGCTCTCCGGCGTGGCCTGGGTCCCCAGCATGGCGGTGGCCGGGTCGCCGGAGATCAGATCAAAGGCCGCGAACGTCAGAAAGGAGACGACCACCATCGTCACCAGCAGCGTCAGAAGTTTTCTTGCTGTGTATCCCATGGTCGTCATCTCCCTTCCGGGTCAGCGGCACATACTGTTCCGCTGTTCATCTCTTAATTGGCGTAGCGGAGCGTAGTCAGGTCCAGCACATAGATGGGGTAGAACTCCGGCCCCTGAATGCCGTCCCGCACCGCCACCAGGTCCGCCAGGTCCTGAATGTAGACGTTGGCGGCGTTTTCCGTCAGGTTTCGCTCCATCTGGCGGTAAATGGCTGTCTGCTCCCCATCATCATAGCAGCGCTGGGCATAGACGAACATATCGTCATAGGCCGCGTCGCTGTAGTTGATGAAGTTCTTGCCATGGGAGGAGACAAAGCGCTCCAGCATGGCCCGGGCCGTCATATTGGATGCGTCCACGCCCACCAGGGTGGACTGGAACTGCCGGTTGGTATAGGCCTCGTCCACCCAACTCTCAAAGGTCACAGGGCGGATGGCGGCGCTGATGCCCACGGCCTTGAGCTGCTCCACCACCACCTGGGCGGTATCCATGTGGGGCTGGTAGTTGCTGGGCACGGTGATCTCCATAGAAAATCCATCGGGATAGCCGGCTTCCGCCAGCAGCGCTTTGGCCTTTTCGGGGCTGTATTCGTAGTAATTCGTCAGTTCATCGTCAAAATACTTTCCGAAGGCGGGGTACATACTGGAACCCAGCAGCGTGCCGTATCCGTCAAAGGCCAGATCCAGGATCTGCTGGCGGTCAATGGCGTGGCACAGAGCCTGCCGGACCCGCACATCGTCAAAGGGCGCCACCGCATGGTTGAGATACAGCGCCTGGACCAGATTCATGGTGCCGGCCTCCACATGGAAGCCGCTGCCCAACTGGGCCGCCTGGGTGCGGGTCAGGTGGGCCACCAGATCCACCGCGCCGCTTTGCAGACTTAAAACGATGCTGTCGGCATTTTCGATGATCTTGTAGGTCACCCGGGTCAAGCTGGGCTTTTCGCCCCAGTAGCCGTCATACCGCTCCAGCACGATGGACTCCTGGGCCGCCCGGGAAACGAAGCGGAAGGGGCCGGTGCCCACGGGCTTGGTGTCCTGCTCCGTATAGTTCTCCGGTAGGACCGCTGCCGTCAGATAAGACAAAAATTCGTTGCTGGGCTCACTGAGGCGGAAACAGACGGTGTTCTCCCCCTCCTGATAGATCTCCTCTACGGCGGAAAACGCCTCCACCCGGATGACATCCGCCTCCTGGGGGGCGGCGCAGCGCTGGTAAGACCATACCACGTCCGCCGCCGTTACCGGCTGCCCATTATGGAAGGTCACGCCCTGGCGCAGCTTGAAGCTGTAGAGCAAGTGATCCTCTGAGACGGTATAGCTCTCCGCCACGGCGGGGATCAGCTCCCCGTCAGATGTGGGCTTCATCAACCCTTCAAATACATTGAACATGACCTCCCGGG
The DNA here is from genome assembly GCA_964519775.1 of uncultured Oscillibacter sp. Lineage (GTDB taxonomy): Bacteria > Bacillota > Clostridia > Oscillospirales > Oscillospiraceae > Oscillibacter. The sequence goes on along the minus strand of CAZFJB010000004.1, from coordinate 4,086 downwards.
TCCCTGCCTTCACGGTTTTGTGAGGGTCAAGGCTGCTGTCAAGGTCCTGGGCGATGCCGATGTTCAGCTCGCCCGCGGCGGCGCGAAGGGCGGCCGCGTCCGTTGTGCTGCCGCTCTGGCTCGTCTCTCCCTGGCTGCCGCCTCCGCATCCGGTGAGTGCGGCGCTCAGGAGGCACACGGCCGCCAGAAGCGTCATGATCCGCTTTTTCATATGTGATTCTCCTTTTATATCACTGCTCCCAGGGAGTCAGTGTATCCGGGCTGTGAAACAGCCCGGCGGCGCATCGCTTGTTATTTTTATAACGATACGTCGTCAGGCTGTATTCTACAGGATATAGGGTCCGATTGCAAGACCTTTTTTACGGTGCCTGTTTTTCCTCTGTCTCGCCGCCCTCCCCAAGAGGGGCCGTGTACCGCTCCGTTTCCACCGGCAGACACTTGCGCTCCAGCCGCCGCTCCACCAGGAAGGAGGCCAGGGAGTAAAAGCACGCGCACACCGGCACACCGAAGAACATCCCCGCCACGCCGAAGAAGCTGCCGCCCACCAGAATGGCGATGATGACCCACAGACTGGAAAGGCCGGTGCTGTCGCCCAGGATCATGGGGCCGATGACGTTGCCGTCCAACTGCTGCAGGGCCAGCACGAACAGAAGAAAATACAGGGATTGCAGGGGGTTCACCAGCAAAATCAGGAAAAAGCTGGGGATCGCCCCCAGGAAGGGGCCGAAGAAGGGGATCACGTTGGTCACGCCCACGATCACCGACACCAGCGGCGTATAGGGCAGGCGCAATACAGAGCAGCCGATAAAGCACAAAATGCCGATGATCAGGGAGTCCAGCAGCTTGCCCCGGACAAAGCCGGAGAAGATGCGGTCCGCCTTGGCGGCGCCCCGGAAGATCCAGCCGACCCTCTCCCGGTCAAACAGGCTGTAAGTCACCTTTCTGGCCTGAGCGGCACAGCACTCCTTGGTGGCCATGAAGTAAACCGACACGATGGCCCCCACCAGCAGATCGCTTAAAAATGAGATCGTGCTCAGCACACCGCCGGACACCGCCACCATCAGGATCTGGGTCCGGTTGAACACCTCGTTTCTCAGCCAGGTGCTGGCGGACTCGTAAAACGTGTCCATCTGGGCGGCCACCCAGGCCTCCACCGCCGGGTTGCTCTCCAGCAGATGCTGCACCCAGCCGCTGATGGTGTTATAATACGTCTCCACGCTGGCGATAAGCTGGACCACACTGCGGTAGAGCTGCGGCAGCAGCACCATGCCCAGCAAATAGGCCAGCACGCCGATGATGATCCACGTTAAGATCAGGCTGACGGCCCGGGCCCGCCGGGAGATCAGCCTCCCCTCCTCCCAGGCCTTTTTCAGTTGACCGGGAAAGAGATGGCGCTCAAAAAAGTCGATGACCGGGGCCAGCAGATAGGCCAGCATCCCGCCGATGATCACGGGCTTGAGCGCCTCCAGCAGCGCGTCCCCGAATTTAGGGAGCACCCGACTGCCAAAGAGCGTATCATAAAAAAGCAAAATCGCGGACACCGTAAGAAAAACGGCCAGCCCCCAACGGACCACCCCTTCTTTATGCTTCATCGTTCCGCCTCCATCCGCCAATTCTCGTCCGGTCTCATCCATTTTTTCTGAAACCTTAATGTAAACTTTATTCTACACGCCCCCCTGTTGAATTGCAATCCTCATTTTCCCGTGCTATACTGTTTTTACCGAATCTTTATTCTCTTATTCCCAGTTTAAGGACGTGTTTTTTATGCCTGAAAAAAGGCTTTTAATGATCGTGAACCTCCGGGCAGGCCGCAGCAAACCCCGGGGGCCTCTTTATGACGCGGCGGCGGCTTTCTGCGGTGCCGGGTATCTGCTCACCATCCGCCACACCACCGCCCCGGGAGACGCCCGCCGCATCGCCCAGAGTGAGGGCGGGAACTATGACGCCGTGGTGGCGGTGGGCGGTGACGGGACCCTTAACGAGGTGATCTCCGGCCTCCACACCCTCAGCGCCCCGCCGCCTGTGGGCTATCTGCCCCGGGGCAGCACCAACGATTTCGCCGCCAGCCTGAACATTTCCCAGGACCCCCTGAAGGCGGCGGAGGCCATCCTCCGGGGCCGGACCCGCAAGCTGGACATCGGCCACTTCGGTGACCGGGTCTTTGTGTATGTGGCCTCCTTCGGTGCCTTTACCCGGGTGTCCTACACCGCCTCCCAGGATGTGAAAAACGCCCTGGGCCACCTGGGCTATCTGGTGGAGGGCATCAAGGATCTGGATACCCTGCGGCCCTATCAGGTCCGCGTTACCGCCGATGGGGAGAATTTGGACGGCAGCTACCTCTTCGGTGCCGTGGCCAACTCCACCTCCATCGCCGGCATGATGAAGCTGGACGGCAGCAAGGTGGTGCTGGACGACGGGCACTTTGAGCTGCTGCTGATCCCCCATCCCAAAAACGCCGCCGCCCTTCAGGGCCTGATCCGTGCCCTTTTGAACCAGCAGTACGACAGCGGCGGCCTGATCTTCCGGCACGTCTCCTCCATCCACCTGGAAACGGAGGAGACCCTCCCCTGGTCCCTGGACGGCGAATACGCCCCCAGCCGGGCCGCTGTCGACATCACCAACCGCCACCAGGCCCTGACCATGCTGCTATGAGAAACGATCTGGAGACGCTGCGCCGCTTTTACGGCGGCCATACCCCCACCCTTCTGGGTGCCAAACACACATACGCCGTACTCTGCCCGCTAATAGAGCGGGTGGACGGCCTCCACCTTCTCTTTGAGGTCCGTTCCGCCGCTGTGCGGCAGCCGGGTGAGACCTGCTTCCCCGGCGGGCGGATGGAGCCGGGAGAGACCCCGGCGGCCTGCGCCCTCCGGGAAACGGAGGAGGAACTGGCCATCCCCGCCTCTGAGATCCGCCTTTTGGGGGAGGGGGATTTCCACTGCAACCAGCGGGGCTTTTTGCTGCACCCCCTGGTGGGCCTGGTGTCCCCGGCGGGACTGGCCGCTTTGCGCCCCGCCCCCGCCGAGGTGGCGGAGGTCTACACCGTGCCCCTTGATTTTTTCCGCTCCACACCGCCGGAGGTTTACGCCTATGACCTTCTGCCCCAGGTCTCCCCGGACTTTCCCTATGAGGCGCTGAACATCCCCCGGAGCTATCCCTGGTCCTCCGGCCGGGTGGACGTGCCGGTCTGGAGGTACGAGGGCCGTGTCATCTGGGGCATGACCGCCCGGGTCGTCCGGGATCTGATCTCCCATCTGTGATCGCAAAGGAAGGCGCGCCGCGCCTTCCTTTTTATCTGCCGCCAACGCCTGAGACGAAGGCCCGTCTGCTTTCGAACACACATTTGATCCGCATTTATTCTATTATTTGCGAAAATCACTATGGTTTTCACCAAAAAGCGGGGTTCTTTTTTTAGAAAAACGGAGATTTTCTGAAATTTGCGAATACTTTGTGCCATTTTTGCCAAAAATATGGTAGAATTGGTATAGTTTAGAAGGATTTGCCCATTTCTGAAAGGAGGCCCGTTGTGTTTCAGCCAGGAGAGCTGCTGATCTACGGCAGTACCGGCGTCTGTCGGGTGCTGTCCGTTGACCGGCGGCAGGATTATGTGGACGGTGTCAAGCAGGACCGTCTTTACTACCAGCTCAAGCCATTGCATCAGGGCGGGGTCATCTACACGCCGGTGGACGGCAAGGTGTCCATGCGCCCCGTCATCTCCCGGGAGGAGGCGGAGACGCTGATCGATCAGATCCCCACCCTGCATCCCACCGCCTGCAAGGCCGCCACCACCCAGGCTCTCACACAGCAATATCAGGCCAACCTCCGTCAGCATAGCTGCCGGGGCCTTCTGGAGCTGACCATGTCCATCCACGCCAAGCGGGTGCAGGCGGAGTCCCAGAACCGCCGCCTCGGCATGGTGGACGAGCGGTTCATGAAGCAGGCGGAGCAGCTTTTGTTCGGCGAGCTTTCCGCCGCGCTGGACATCCCTTATGAGGAGGTCCCCGCCTATATCGCCGGCCGCATGGAGACTCTGGTCAACGCCTGATCCCTTTCTTTTTATGACGAAAAGCAGCCCTGTTCCCATGG
>CAZFJB010000003.1:0-22471 GCA_964519775.1 uncultured Oscillibacter sp. | reverse complement strand
GGAACTACGAAATGGTGGGCAATGAGACCCGCACCGTCCGCCGCGCGCTGGACGCCGTCCGCCGTGCCCGCTCCGCCCTCTCCGCCGGCCTGACCCCGGACGCCGTCCTCACCGACGCGGAGGAGGCCCTGGACGCTCTGGGCGAGCTGACGGGCCAGACCGCCAAAGAGGAGATCGTCACCGCCGTATTCAGCCGCTTCTGCGTGGGGAAATAAGCAAAATCATTTTCATCGACTCTTTTTAACATTTTCCTTAACGGTATATGTAGTTTACAAAACCATAAAGTTGTGGTATACTTTTCTGTGATTTTCAGAAAGGAGTACCCTCATGGAAGAAATTTCCGCCTTCCGCCAAAAGCTGGAGACCCTCCGCCCCGCAGATTGGGACACCCTGCCGGACTTCCCCCTGTATATGGATCAGGTCCTCTCCTATATGGAGCGGCAGACCATCCGTCTGGACGAGAGCGACGCGCTGACGGCCTCCATGGTGAATAACTACACCAAAAACGGCCTGATCCCCCGAGCGGAGGGCAAAAAATACAACCAGGATCACCTGGCCTACCTCACCTTCGTCTGTATCCTGAAAAAGGTCATGACCACCCGGGACATGGATCTGCTGATCCACACCGAACTGCGGGAGAGCCGCTCCGTACAGGATGGCTATCAGGCCTTCCTCGCCAGTCTGGACAATGCCCTCACCGCCACCGCCAACGAGATGCAGCCCTGTGAGAAGGCCATCGATCTGGCGGACGCCGCTGTCCATTTCGGCATCCTCAGCTATGCCGCTGGGCTGGTCAGCCGCTTTTATGTGGCCCAGCTCCGGGAGCAGACGGAGCCAAAGCTCGACAAGGCAGAGCAGAAAAAGGCCGCCAAGGCCGCAAAGAAGGAGCGTGGAGCGTAATGCGTGACTATTGTATCATGACGGATAGCTGCTGTGACCTCCCCGCCGCGCTGGCGGAGGAGTGGGGCATTGAGGTCTTGCCCCTCAGCGTCACCCTGGGCGGCGCCACCTATCACAATGAGCTGGACGGCCGGGAGATCGGCTTCCACGAATTTTACGAGAAGATCCGTGCCGGCGAGCTGGCCACTACCTCCGCCGTCAATGTGGGCGCCTTTGAGTCCGCCATGCGGGCCATCGCGGAACAGGGGAAGGACATTCTGTGTCTGAACTTCTCCGCTGTCCTCTCCACCACCTACCAGTCCGCTGTCATCGCGGCGGAAAACCTCCGTGAGGAGTACCCGGACACCAAGATCCTGGTGCTCAATACCCGCTGCGCCTCTCTGGGCCAGGGGCTGCTGGTGGACCTGTGCGTCCGGGAGCAGCGGAAGGGCAAAACGCTGGAGGAGGTCTACGCCTTCGCCCAGGAGACCGCCGGCCGCATCTGCCACTGGTTCACCGTGGACGATCTGAATCACCTCAAGCGGGGCGGCCGCGTCAGCGCCACTACGGCCCTTTTCGGCACCATGCTCTCCATCAAGCCGGTGATGCATGTGGATGATGAAGGCCGCCTGACGCCGGTCAGCAAGGCCCGTGGCCGGAAGGCCTCCCTGGTGGCGATGGTGGAGCAGATGGAGCGCACCGCCATCGATCCCGCCTCCCAGATCGTGTATATCAGCCACGGTGACTGCCAGGAGGACGCGGAATTTCTGGCGGAGGAAGTCCGCCGCCGCATGGGCGTGCGGGAAGTCCGCATCAATTTTGTGGGCCCTGTCATCGGCAACCACTCCGGTCCCGGCACCATGGCCCTCTTTTTCCTTGGCAAAGAAAGATAACTGTGCTATAATAGTTTTATTGCGGCTATTATACCCTTCATGATACACAGGTATCGACTCTGAATGGTATCGCGAAACAGGCCGGAAATCCGGCCTGTTTTTTCTTGCGGCCATCTCCCGCCCCGGCGGGTCTGTTGGCAGTGCCCCTTCCCGGGGCCATGTTTCATTTTGATTTGCGCCCCTCGCGGCGGAACGGAGGCATTTTATGGAATGGCTGGAAGTACATATCGACACCAACCACGCCGGTCTGGAACCCCTGGAGATCTTTCTCTCCGCCAACGGGGTGGACGGCGTGGTCATCAACGATGAGCTGGATTTCCAGAACTTTCTGGAAAACAACCACCAGTATTGGGACTATGTGGACGAGGATCTGGAAGCGTCCATGAAGGGCAAGTCCCGCCTCACATTCTATCTGGAGGCCAACGAAACCGGCTTTGCGCAGCTTGGCGCCCTCCGTGCCGCTTTGCAGGGCTTCAAGGAAAAGCACGCCGGGAAATACGGTTCCCTGCTGATGACCATCGGCAACTTGCAGGACTCCGACTGGGAAAACAACTGGAAGCAGTACTATAAGCCCATGGAGATCGGCGAGCGGCTGCTGGTGATCCCGGAATGGGAACAGGAGGCCGTCCGGGGCCAGGCCAAATACGCCGGAAAGGTCCCTCTGATCCTGGAGCCGGGCCTCACCTTCGGCACCGGCAGCCACGCCACCACCCGCCTGTGCCTCACGGCGCTGGAAGAAGCTGTCCGGGGCGGCGAGACCGTGCTGGATCTGGGCTGCGGCAGCGGCATTTTGTCCATCGCCGCCCTGAAGCTGGGAGCCGCCTCTGCCCACGCCGTGGACATTGACGACAAGTGCCTCACCGTGGCCTATGACAACGCCGCCCTCAACGGCATCGGAAAGGACCGCTACACCGTTCTGGTGGGCGACATCCTCTCCGACACCCGCCTGCAGGAGACGCTGGGCGGCGGATACGATATCATCTGTGCCAACATCGTGGCGGACGTCATCATCGGCCTTGCCCCCTCCGTTGGCCGGTTTCTGAGACCCGGTGGGCTGTTCCTCTGCTCCGGCATTATCGACACCCGGGCGGAGGAGGTAGCGGACCGTCTGCGCCAAAACGGCTGGACCATTGAGACCACCCGTTCCGGCGAGGGCTGGTATTCCTATGCCTGCCGCCGGAGCCTTTAAATCTGTAAGCGAATAAGTATTAAAATAAAAGAGAGAAAGAAGCGATCATCATGAGTGAAGTAAACCAAAAGATCAACCGCTGGATGGCCCCCCGTATGCCCTATCTCATCATTGTCTGCCTGGCCCTGGGCATCGCCTTCCCCAATGTCGTGGGCAAGCTCAGCCCCCACATCACCGCCCTTATGGTCTTTATGACCTTCTCCAACACGCTGGGTGGCAGCTTCCGTGATCTGGGCAATACCCTGCGTCATCCCAAGACGGTCCTCCTCTGCATGGTCTCTCTCCATGTTCTGATGCCTCTGCTGGCGCTGGGGGTAGGCTCCGTGCTCTTCCCCAATGAGCCGCTCTACACCCTGGGTCTTGTGATGATCGAAGCCTCTCCCGCCGCCGTCTCCTCCCTGCTGTGGATCACCATCGGCGGCGGCAATATGGAGCTGTGCCTCTCCGTGGTGCTGCTGGACGCGCTGCTCACCCCCGTGATCCTGCCCCTGACGCTGCGGCTGCTGTGCGGCTCCGTGGTCACGCTGGACAGCGTGGGCATGATGCAGGATCTGGTGGTGATGATCGTCATTCCCGCCGCTCTGGCCATGCTCCTCTGCCAGCTTAAGGGCAAGGAGACCTGCAACCGCCTGAAGGGCCACCTCAGCTCTCTTTCCAAGCTCTCCATGTTGCTGGTGGTGGCTGGCAACATCACCCGCTGTGTGGATGATCTCCACCACCTCAACGCCACGCTGCTGCTGGTCATGCTGGCCACTGTGGGTATGCGTGTTCTGGGCCTGATCCTGGGCTGGACCCTGACCCGTCTCCTCCGCTACTCCTACAAAACGTCCCTCACCGTCACCATGAACTCCAGTATGCGCAATATGGCCGCCGCCAGCACCCTGGCCGCGGACTACTTCCCCTCTCAGGCCGCCTTCTCCCCCTCTATCTCCCCCCTGTTCTCCCAACTCCTGGCCTCTGTAGCCGTCCGCATCCTGCAAAAGAAGCGGGAGACTCTGGAAGGCGGCAAGGACTGAGCCTCCCCTTCTGTAAAAACCATCCGGCAGGACTGCTGAAAGCAGTCCTGCCGTTTTTTATGTCCATTCCATGGAAAAAGTCTGAAAACACACCAAACTTTTGATTTTTTCCGAATTTCCCGACTATTTTCCCGCCATTTCTCCTTCCTCCTGGGGGTAAAATGACCACAAAGCGGCCGCAGCCCCGGGCAGGCCCTATCCCACATTTCTTCAGGAGGTGTCCGCCATGCCAGACCATACGGAACAGTCGGTGCTCCATCTTCCGGTGGAGTCCATCGTCCCCAATCCCCACCAGCCCCGCCGGGTCTTTGACCCGGAACCTCTGACCCATCTGGCGGATTCCATCCGCCAGTTCGGCATCCTCCAGCCCCTCACCGTCCGCCAAACAGACGTAGGCTGGGAACTGGTAGCCGGCGAGCGCCGCCTCCGGGCGGCCCAACTGGCGGGGCTGGAAACGGTCCCCTGCCTGGAGATCCGGGCAGTCCCTCAGACCTCTGCCCTGCTGGCCCTGATCGAAAATATCCAGCGCCAGGACCTCCACTATTTCGAGGAGGCGGAGGCCATCGCCGCCTACATCGCCCGCTCCGGCGCCACTCAGGAGGAGACCGCCGCCCTGCTGGGCCGTTCCCCCTCGGCGCTGGCCAACAAGCTGCGGCTGCTGCGCCTCTCCCCTGACTGCCGCCGCCTTCTGGCGGAAAACGACCTGACAGAGCGCCACGCCCGCTGCCTCCTTCGGCTGGAGGACGAGGCGGAGCGGCTCCACGCCCTGGAGCACATCTGCCATGGCCATCTCAACGTCTCCCAGGCGGAGCAGTACATCGAAAAGCGCCTTGCCCAGCTTCAGTCCACGCCGCCCGCTGCCCGCCGGACCTTCATCCTCAAGGACGTGCGCCTGTTTCTTAACAGCGTGGACCGGGGCCTCCGTCTGGTGCGGGAGGCCGGCGTGGGGGCGGAGGCCCGGCGGGAGGACACGGAGGACGCCATTCTCCTCACCATCCGCATCCCCAAAACCGCCCGGTGAAGCTTCTCTTCCAAAAAATTCCCCTGCCTGTTACCGGATTGTAACACCTTTTCGCTATCGGACGTGGTAGAATAACTATAAAATAGTTATTGTATTTCATGGCACCCCGTCTCGCCCCTGTGGGGCAACCGCCGGGGCTGCCAAATACCATAGCTTGCGGCTATGGTATAAATGGGGCAATATGCCCCCTCGCTGTCCGCCGGCGCGCGCCTTTTTCCCGGACAGCGGAACAACACTGGATGGTATAGGAGGGCTTCATCATGGAACCGATCAAGGAAGCCGCCGCGCGGACGCAGCCGGAAACGCGGCTGCCGGAGGAAAACAAAAACAAGGGCAAAAAAATATGGCTGGTGCCGGCGGCGCTTTTAGCCGCCCTGGCGGTGCTTTACATAGGGCTCTGCGCCTTTGCCGCGTCCAGGGATACCATCTATCCCAACCGCGCCATGCGGGGCATCCCGGTGGGCGGCCTCACCACCGCCCAGGCGGCGGAGGCCCTGGCCGAGGCCTTCCCCCAGCAGACCTTCACCATTGAAGTCTGCCTGACGGACCCTGATTCTGACCGCTCTACTGAGGTCTTGCAGACTCTCACCCTGCCCTATGGCGATCTGGGCGCCACTTTGGATTACGATCTGGCCGCCCGTGTCGCCGCCGGGGAATGGCCCCTGGACAGCCGGAACTTTTTTGCCGACGGCTGGGACTATCTCCTCTCCTGTCTGGGGCGGTCCGATAAGGGCAGTTTTATGAGCCTGGACATTGATGACGCCGCTTTTGAATCCGGCTGGAACGCCCTCCTCTCTCAGATCACCGCTGAGGCCCAGGACGCCTCTTACACGCTGGAGGGCGGCACCCTCACCGTCACCACCGCCAAGGACGGCCTCCGCCTTTCCACCCACCCGGAGATGGCGGACCAGGCCGCCGTTCTGCGGAGCCACCTGATGGTGGCACACACCGGAAACATCCACCTGGAAACGCTTCCCGCCCGGCCCCTCACCGCCCAGGAGATCTACAACGATCTCCACGACGAGATGCGAAACGCCTCTTATGACGCCGCCACGGGAACCATCCTCCCGGAGCACCTGGGTGTGGACTTTGACATCACCGCCGCCCAGGCGGCTCTGGACGCGGCGGCCCCCGGCGAGGCCGTCACATTGAACGCCGTCATTGAAGCGCCTCAGGTCACCGCCGCCCAGCTTGAGAAGGTCCTCTTCCGGGATGTGCTGGGCGAGACCCGGACCCACGTCTCCGGCACCGCCGGGCGGATCGGCAACGTTAAGCTCTCCGCCGCCGCTATCAACGGCTATGTGATGAACAGCGGCGATGTCTTCTCCTATAACGAGGCTTTGGGCAAGCGCACCGCCGCCAAGGGCTATCAACCCGCTCCCGCCTACATCAGGGGCGAAACGGTGGACGAGATCGGCGGCGGCATCTGCCAGACCACCTCCACGCTGTACCTGGCCTGCCTCCTGGCCGATCTGGAGATCACGGAGCGCTACGCTCACCGCTTCGTCCCCGCCTATATCTCCTGGGGTATGGACGCCACGGTGTCCTGGGGCGGCCCGGACTACAAATTCACCAACAACACCCTCTACCCCATCAAGATCGTCACGGAGTACGCGAACAACTACCTCACCGTTAAGATCCTGGGCACCAATACGGACGGCTCTTACGCCAAAATGACCAACAAGACCCTCTCCACCACCCCCTGGGAAACGGTCTATGAGGAGGACCCCACCATGCTCCCCGGCTCCGCCCCGGTGGTCAAGACCACCCCCTACACCGGCTACAAGGTGGAGACTTACCACACCATTTACAATGCTGACGGCACCGTGCGAAGCAGCCACTTTGAGGCCACCAGCAACTATAAGGTCCGCAACAAAGTGATTCTGGTGGCCCCCGGTGAGCTGCCCGGTGCCGCTCCTGTCTCCCCTGCCATCGGCGAGGCGGAGCTGCCGATGGCCCCCGCCACGGAAACGCCTGACGAAACCGCTCCCTCCCTCATCACCCCGCCCGCGGAGGAGGCGGATACCCCCACTGACACCGCAGAACCGGAACCGGAGATGCCCGCAGAAGTATAAATAAAATGCAGGACGAGAGATCGTCCTGCATTTTTATTCCGCTCTTTCTATTCCTCAGACTGCGGCCGGTCCTCTCCGTCCTCCTCCAAAAACGTCTCTCCCCACCGGGCCAGTTCCAGAAACACCGGCAGCAGTGTCCGCCGCACGGGGCAGTCGTCCCGCGCCTCGCTGGTCAGAACTCTCTGGAGATATTTCTCCGCTGTCAAATCTTTTTTCATTGCGCCCCCGGTACGTTTTTTCTGACCAAGTAAGTATTATCTGCGTACTTGTGTCTTTTTTTCCTATACAGTATACTTTATGTACCAAGAAAACGCAAGGAGGATCGTTTATGAAAACAGCGGTCGTATATTATTCCAGGCACCACGGCAACACCAAAAAGGTGCTGGACGCCATCGCTCAGCACTATGACCTCACCCTCATCGACGCGCTGGAGGCCAAGGACACCGATCTCTCAGGCTATGATCTCATCGGCTTCGCCTCCGGCATTTACTACTCCAAGTTCCACAAAAGCGTGCTGCAATTCGCCAAAGACCACCTTCCCCAGAACAAAAACGTCTTTTTCCTCTATACTTGCGGTGCGAAAAAAGACAGCTATACCGATGCCATTGCCAGCGCCATCGACGGTAAAGGCGCCGCGATCCTGGGCTCCTTCGGCTGCCTTGGCTTCGATACCTTCGGCCCCTTCAAGCTGATCGGCGGCATCGCCAAGGGCCGGCCCAATGAAGAGGATCTGGCAGACGCGGTGAAGTTCTTCGAGGGGATCTCCGGCTGAAAAACGGCCCTTTCTCCACCAAAATTCGAATAGCAAAACAGCGGAGACTACGGTCTCCGCTGTTTTTTCAAGATCCGAATGTCCTCCCCCACAAATGGCAGAAGCTGATACTCCCCTGTGATCCGGGAGGCGATCTGCTCCGAGTACCGCTGTCCCAGCGCCTCCGGCAGCAGGTTGGTGCTGACGATGGTGGACTTCTTCTCCAGCAGCCGTCCATTGACGATCTGATACAGGGCGCTCTGGACAAAACTGGTCACCATTTCCGTTCCCAGGTCGTCCAGGATCAGCAGATCGCAGTTCATCACCCGCTCCACATCCCGGTCCGCCTCGTCCCGGCCGAATTTCTGGGCCTCAAACCGCTCAAACACATGGCCCGCCGTGTCGTATACCACGGAAAAGCCCTTTCCGCTGACCTCTCTGGCCATAGCGGCGGAAAGATGGGTCTTTCCCAGGCCCGGACGGCCAAAAAGCAGCAGATTGGCCGGCTTTTTTCCAAAATTATGGGCATATTCCACACAGGTGTCGTATACCCACTCCATGTGCTCCCGGGCGGATTTGCTCTTTCCCGGCGCCCGCTGACCATCATACCAGTCGGTGTCAAAGCTGTCAAAGCTCTGGCCGCCCAGATCAAGGAGCTTGGAAAGCTCCTTGCGCTGCTCCTCCACATAATAGGTCCGCAGACAGCGGCAAACCTCGCCGCCGCGGAATCCGGTGTCACCGCAGAAGGGGCAAAGGGGCTGATCCTCCAGCGCCGTTTCCGGCAGATCCAGCTCCGCAAGCAGCATCCGCCGCTCCGCCTGCAAGCCAAGATTCTCCTCCCGCAGCCGCTGGATCTCCGGCAGAGGGTCCTCGCCCCGCCGCAGCGCCGCCGCCATCACCCGGCTGGCGGTGCTCCGCAGCGCATCCTGGATCTTCCGCAGCCGGGGACTATTTCGGAAGATCTCCTCCCGCCGCGCGGCCTGTTCCGCCTCCCGGCGGGCACGGTCCGCCTCGAACCGCTCCTGCGCCAGTCTCAGCAAGCGACCATCGTATGACATGGGAATCCCCCCTTACACATATTTCCAGGCGTCGCCGCCCTGGGCCGGCGCCTGCCGGGCCGGCGGCTTGTCCATTCGCTGGATCTCCTCCGGCATATGTACCCCATTCTGGTGCCAGCGCTTCAAAATGCCATTGCAATAAGGCCATTTCAACTCATGGCACTTCAAAACCGTCTTGTCGTAGGCAAGAGCCACCGTCTCCGGCGGGAAGCCCATCTCCTGCCAGGCGATGAGATACTTCTCCTCCGATGCCACCGGCATCCGCTCTCCCAAGCCCAGTGCCCGCATATACTGGGGGATGGCCCCCTGGCGCTCGGTATACTTTTTCAGATAGGCCACCGCCGCCGTCTGGGTGTCGATCCCCAATCTGGCCCAGGTGTAGCCCTCCTTTTCGATCTGGCGCAGCGTGGGCCGCCGGCCCGGGCCGTATTTCCGGGCCACCCGCTCCACACAGTGTCCCACCAGCAGGTAGATCACATCCGCCGGCAGACCCAGATAGTCGTTGAGCCCCAGCAGCGTGCCCACATCCGGCGTGGTGAGCCGCTTGCCCAGCTTTTTCTCCACCTCCGCCGTTAAAAGGCGGAACTCCTCGCTGCTCTCCAGCCGGCGGGCGATGTCCTCCCGCTGGTAAGCCGGCTTTTCATCGGCGGGCTCCGGGATCTCCTCCGCCGCCGGGGCCAGCAGCCGCAGCTCCCGCAAAACGGTCTCAGCCGCCTCGATGCGGCCCTTGTCCCACCGCAGCTCGCCGGCCAGGGCCCGGGGCTGCACAGTGCCGTGGTGCCGCAGGAGCGCCAGATACAAAAGGGCCGCGTCACCATCGCCCCGATCCAGCAGCCGCTTGACGGTCTGGGCCGTCAGCGTCACAGCCTCGTCCGCCGTGTGGATCAATACACTTGCCAATCCGGTCGCTCCTTTCCTTTTGATCCCCCCTATTCTACACGAAAAATCCCCTCCCGGCAAGGGGGCCCCGCCTCACTTGTAAACTTTTTCCCTTTCTGCCGATTTTTCTGGAACACGTGAGAATATTGTGGTAAAATAGCCGCATAGCAGCTATTTTACCTTTTATGACCCCCGACTCGCCCCTTGCGAGGCAACCGCCGGGGATGCCAAGTACCATAGCCTGCGGCTATGGTACATTGGATGCTGTAAAATTAGGTGTTCCGCCCATTTGCCGGAGCACGTAAGTACAAGGAGGAAGCGCATATGGCAAACCGCATTGTCATCAGCATCTGCGGAGAGGAGTACACCCTGGTGGCGGACGAGTCTTCCGCCTATATGCAGAAGGTGGGCAGTTACGTCAGCGACAAAATGTCTGAGGTCATGACCGGCGCCAAGGTGGGCCGCACCGATGCCGCCGTCCTCACCGCCGTGAACCTGACGGATGAGCTTTTCAAGTCCCAGGCCGCCGCCGAGCAGCTCCGGGGCCAGATCAAAGGCTATCTGGACGAGGCCTCCAAGGCCCAGGCGGAGGTCAGCGAGCTGAAGCGTGAGATCTTCCGTCTCCAGCAGCGGCTGGATAATCGGAAGTAATGGCGCTGGAACTGCTCTCCCCCGCCGGCTCGCCTGAGGCCCTCCGGGCCGCCGTGCAAAGCGGGTGCGGCGCCGTCTATCTGGGCTGGGGCGCGTTCAACGCCCGCCGGGGCGCCAAAAACTTTACGGATGAGGAATTCGCGGAGGCCATTTCCTACTGTCATGTCCGGGGCGTCCGGGTCTTTCTGACCCTCAACACCCTCCTGACAGACCGGGAACTGCCCCTGGCGCTCTCCGCCGCCCGCACCGCCTCCCGTCTGGGTGTGGACTCCGTCCTGGTGCAGGACTGGGGCCTTTTTGACCTGCTGCGTCAGGCCCTGCCGGACCTCCCGCTCCACGCCAGCACCCAGATGAGCCTTTTCACCACCGGCGGCGCCAACGAACTGTATCATGACGGCTGCGAGCGCATCGTTCTGGCCCGGGAGTGTTCCGGGGCGGAGAGTGCCGCCATCTGCCAAAACTGCCCCGGCGAGATCGAGGTTTTTGGCCACGGCGCTCTTTGTATGTGCTATTCCGGTCAGTGTGAAATGAGCGCCCTCATCGGCGGCCGCAGCGGTAACCGGGGCACCTGTGCCCAGCCCTGCCGCCTGCCCTATGGGTTCAACGGCCCCGCCAAAAATACCTACCCCCTCAGCCTGAAGGATAGCTGCCTTGCCGGGACCATCGCCGACATGGAGCGCATGGGCATCGCCTGTCTGAAGCTGGAGGGCCGCATGAAGCGCCCAGAATATGTGGCGGTCATCACGGAGATCTACGCCCGGCTCATTAACGAGGGCCGCAAGCCCACCCCCGCCGAACTGAAGGATCTGGAGCTGGCCTTCTCCCGCTCCGGCTTTACCGACGCTTATTGGCAGGGCCGCCACGGCCCCGCCATGTTCGGCACCCGGTCAGAAAACACCCCGGAGCCGAAAGAACTCTTTGCCGCTGCCCGGGCCCGATATGAAAAGGACGACGCCCGCACGGTGCCCATTGACCTCTCCTGCCGCATCGAGCAGGGGCAACCCTGCACCCTGACCGCCTCGGATGAGGACGGCCACACCGTCGCTGTCACCGGTCCCATCCCGGAACCAGCCCGAAACCGCCCGTTGGACGGTCTCGAGGTGGAAGCCCGCCTCCGCAAAACCGGCGGCACCGCCTTCCGCTGTGACACCGTGGTCACGCTGGTGGATGAGGGCCTCTCCCTCCCCGCCAGCGCCATCAACGCCCTCCGGCGGGATGCCCTCTCCGCTCTGGAGGCCGCCCGCGCCGCCGCACCGGACCGCTGTGAGCGGGACGCTGCCCCTCTGCCGGACATCGACCGTGCTGCCGATACCCCGGCCCTTACCGTCTCTGTTGCCGCATGGGCACAGGCGGAAGCTCTGCTTCCCCTGTCCCCCGCCCGCATCGCCGTCCCCCTGGAAGTCCTGGCGGAGCAGACTGCCCTCCCGGCCTTCTCCGGCCAATGGTGCGCCATTTTGCCCCGGATCTGGAAGGATCAGGACGAGCCGCTGCTGAAACAGTGGCTCTCCCACGCCAAAACCCTTGGCGTCACCGCCGCGCTGGCGGGCAATATCGGTCACCTCCCCCTGCTGCGGGACACCGGGCTGGACATCTGCGGCGATTTCGGTCTCAACGTGTTCAACAGCCGCTCCCTGAACTATCTCCGGGAAAAGGGCCTCTCCTCCGCCTGCCTGTCCTTTGAGCTGCGTTTCGCCCAGCTTCGGGATACGCAAAAGCTCCTCCCGGCGGAAGCCATCGTCTATGGCCGCCTGCCCCTGATGATCACGGAAAACTGCCTGGTGCAGAACGACACCGGCTGCCGCCTGAGCAAAAACGCCCCCGCCGTTCCGGCGGACGCCCCCTGCCGCAAATCCAATTATTTGCAGGACCGCACCGGGGCCCAGTTCCCCCTGCTGCCTGCCTTCGGCCACCGGACAGAGCTTCAGAACAGCCAGCCTCTCTGGCTGGCCGATAAGCCGGACTGGCAGCGCTGCGGACTGACCTATGCCCGCCTCCGTTTCACCACGGAAACGCCCGCCGACTGCGCCGCCATCTACCGGGCCTATCAGGATGGGACCCCCGCTCCCTTCCCCTTTACCCGGGGACTTTATTTGCGGGGCGTGGATTAAAACCACCCCGGCCACCGTCCCCCGCACCCCCTTGAAACGAAACAAAGAGGGGGAATTGCGATTCCCGGCCCACCGTTGCGGCATTACGATTTGCGGCTTTCGCCAAAAGCCGCAAATCGTGCCGCTGCCGCTGCATGGTTCTACGACTGAGCATGAGCGGCAGCGAAAATCGATGCTGAATGTGTCCTATTTGCAGCCCGATTTTACACTGCACTATCAAATGCGGGTCGGTATTTCTTCAAATATGGAGAGTATAGCGCGGGCACACGGAAAACTGCCGGACTTCGCCGGTATTTTCGTATTACAACTTCCGTATTTGGGTGAGCTGACGCCATGGGCGTCAAGCTCATCCCCTAAACGTTTTTCTTTTCCACCGCTGCGGCGGCGACTTTTCTTTTGTCAAGACAAAAGAAAAGTGGGGGCCGCATCCATGCGATGGAACATCGCGTTTCCAGTGGGCAAAGCCCACTCTATTCTCCCTCTCTTGTGAAGCAAAGAAAATATGAGGATATTTCGATCCCCCTTTGTATAATATTAAAATTATAATACAATTAGTTTTCAGTTTTGAGGTTTTATATGGAAGAGATCAAGGTAAAATATTTTGTGGACGGCATTGACGAGCTGTGCTACGTTGCCGGAAAGTCTGACTGGATCGATCTCCACGCCGCCGAGTCCATCGACATGAAGGCCGGCGACTTTCGGCTGATCCCCCTGGGCGTGGCCATCGAGCTGCCGGAAGGCTACGAGGCCCATGTGGTCCCCCGCAGCTCCACCTTCAAGAATTACGGCCTGCTGCAGGCCAACTCCATGGGCGTGGTGGACTACACCTACCGGGGCGACAACGACCAGTGGTTCGTCCCCATGTACGCCACCCGGGACGTCCACATCGAAAAAAACGACCGCATCTGCCAATTCCGCGTCATGAAAAACCAGCCCCCGCTGGTATTCACCCGTGTGGAACGGCTGGACGGCCCCGACCGGGGCGGCTTCGGCTCCACCGGACGATAAAAAGCAGAAAGGCACGAACATGAATAAGATCGTATTGGCCTCCGGCTCTCCCCGGCGGCAGGAATTGTTGACCCGCGTCGGCATCACGGATTTTGACATCCGGGTCCCCGAAACCGATGAACATTACCCCGCCGGCCTCACCCCCGTCCAGATCGTGGAGTACATCTCCCGGGAAAAGGCGGATGCCGCCGCCAAGCTCTGCACCCCCGACGAGATCGTCATCACCGCTGACACCATGGTCTTTCTTGACGATCAGCGTCTGGGCAAGCCCACTGACGAGGCTGACGCTCTGCGGATGCTCACCGCCCTTCAGGGCCGCCACCACACGGTCTGCACCGGCGTCACCGTCCGCCAGGGGGACCGCATCCTGACGGAGAGCGAGTCCACCGCCGTCTATTTCCGCCCTGCCTCCGAGTCTGAGCTGCGCGCTTACATCGCCACCGGCGAGCCTATGGACAAGGCCGGCTCTTACGGCGTCCAGGGCAAGGGCGCTCTGCTGGTAGAGCGGCTGGAAGGCGACTTCTTCAACGTCATGGGCCTGCCGGTCCTGCGTCTGTCCAAAATGTTGGAACAATTCGGTATTCGCCTTTTGTAATCGTTTTCGTTAAATTTTTCCTTAAAAAGGAGCACCTCTTTGAAAGATTTTCTGAAAAACAACGGATTGTGGGTCCTCTTCGCCGGGGCGGTCATCGCCGTGGCGCTGGCGCTGCTGTCCTATTTCAGTACCAACGCCTCCCCTTTGGTGGACCTGGCCAATACCGTCACCAGCCCCTTCCGGACGGCCTGCACCGCCGTGACTGACTGGATCACGGATAAGCGGAATTATTATGAGGATACCACCGCTCTGAAAGAGGAAAACGCCGCCCTGAAAAAGCAGATCGCGGAAATGGAGGCCCAGATCCGTCAGGCGGAGGCCGACAGCACGGAAAACGCCTTCCTCCGGGACCTGCTGGATCTGCGCAAGCAGCGCCGGGATCTCTCGGACTTTGAGACCGCCACCGTCATGGAGCGCAGCGTCACCAACTGGACCTCCTCCCTGACGCTGAACAAGGGCACCGCCCACGGGGTGGAGACCGGCGACTGCGTGATCGACGGAAACGGCAACCTGGTAGGCCGTGTCAGCGATGTGGGCTACAACTGGTCCACCGTCCTTACCGTGGTGGATACGGACACCTCCCTGGGCGTCCGGGTCTACCGTACCCAGGACCTGGGTCTTGCCTCCGGTGACTTCGCCCTGATGGAGCAGGGCCAACTGAAACTGAACTCCCTCCCCGCTTCCTGCCAGCTTTTGGAGGGCGACCTGGTGGTCACCTCCGGTCTTGGCGGCTATCTGCCCCCGGATCTGGTCATCGGCTCCGTTTCTGAACTGCGGGCTGACGACTCTGACACCACCGTTTACGCCATCCTTACCCCCGCCGTGGATCTGGACAGCCTGACGGAGGTATGCGTCATCCGCTCCTTTGAGATCGTAAACTGATATCAGCGCCTCTCCCCCCGGACTTCTTCAGTCCATTTCCGCCTGTTTTCAAGCATTTTCGCCCATTTCTCCCCTTTTCCCCATCCCCCCAGAAAGGAGGCCCCCCTATGCTGGCCCGCAGCGCCACCATTTTTAAATGGACCCTCTATGCCCTCGCCGGCCTGCTCTGGGCCGCCCTTCAGTCCGGGGTCCTTCAGCGCTTCCCCCTCTGGGGCGTGATCCCCTTTCTCTATCCCCTCATCGCCGCCATCCCCGCCACACTGGAGGGTCCCGTTCCCGGCACGGTGTACGCCCTGTGCGTCGGCGTGTTTTGTGATCTGTTGCTCCCCTCCCCCATCCCCTGCTTCTATACCCTGATCTTCCCCCTGGTGGGGTTCCTCTCCGCTCTTCTTTCCAAGAGCCTGATCCCCGCCGGGTATCTCTGCTCCGCCGCTGCGGCCCTGCCCGCTTATCTCCTCACCGGATCGTTCCACTGTGTGGTCCTCTGGGCCGGGAACCACGCCGCCTGGCGGGCCGGAATGTCCATCTCCCTGCGGGAACTTTGCGTCTCCCTTTTGTGGTGCCTACCCATGACCTGGCTCTTCCGCAAAGTCTACCGCCGGGTCCACGCGGACGACTGATCTCCCCATTTCTGATCCCCCCGAGGTGTCCTTATGAATCCAACCTCTTCTCCCGCCAGATTCCGCGTCTTTTCCCTCCTTTCCGGGGCGGTGCTCTGCGTTTTTCTGGTGCTTCTCTTCAATATCCAGGTAGTCCACCACGAAGACTACCTGGCCCAGTCTGTCCGCGCCATTACCCGGGTGGAGGATGTGCAGGCATCCCGGGGCATCATCACGGACCGCTCCGGCCGGACCATGGTCTCCAACCAGTATACCTACAGTCTGACCTTTGACGCCTCCCTCCTGAAAACCGGCGAGGATCAGGACGCGGCCATTTTGCGCCTGGTAACGCTCTGCCGGGACCAGGGCGTCGCCTGGGAGGATAACCTTCCCATCTCCCAGTCCTACCCCTTCCCCTTCACCCTCAGCGACCTGACTAACACTCAGAAGAACCGCTTCCTCACCTATCTCCGCTCTCTGAAACCCGCCAAAGCCCCGCTGCTGGACTACGCCAGGAGCCACCCGGAGATCCTGAAGGAGCAGACAGATCCCCAGGACCCATCCGCCATGAAGGACACCGACCTCCTCGAGGCGATGGACGGCGCCAAGCTCACCGCCTCACGGCTCTCAGCCATGGGCCTCACCCCCGCCCAGCTTCTCTCCTGGATGCGTGATGACATGGGCCTGAGCGATAGCTATACAGACGAAGAAGCCCGGCTGATCCTGGGCGTCCGGTACGAGCTGAAGCTGCGGAAGCTGGGCGCCAACAACAATGCCTACGTTCTGGCCCAGAATGTGGATGTTCCCTTCTGTTCCCTCATCAGTGACGGGGAGTTCCGGGGTGCCCGGATCATCCGCTCCTCCACCCGGCAGTACGAAACGGACTACGCCGCCCACATTCTGGGCACCGTGGGCCGCATCTCCGACTATACGGAGGAGTGGCGGGACCGCGGCTATCAGATGGACGACACCGTGGGCCGCTCCGGCGTGGAATCCGCCTTTGAGGAATATCTCCGGGGCACGGACGGCAAGCAGGTCATCTCCGTCAACAGTGACGGCAAGATCACCGGCGAATATTATAAAACCGAGCCCCGCTCCGGCTACACTGTGGAGCTCACCGTGGATCTGGAGCTGCAGCAGGCGGTGGAGGACACCCTGGCCGAAACGGTGGAAGCCCTGAACGCGAAGGACGGCCTGGATTCCCGGGGTGCCGGCGCCGCCGTCATCAAGGTGGGCACCGGTGAGGTGCTGGCCCTGGCCTCCTACCCCACTTACGACCTGTCCACCTATGGAGAGAACATCGCCGCCCTTTCCAGCGACCCCGCCGCCCCCCTGGTGAACCGGGCCGCCAGCAGCACCTACGCGCCCGGCTCCACCCTGAAGCCCGCCACCGCCGTGGCGGCGCTGGAATCCGGCGTGGCCACCGTCTCCGAAACGGTCCACGACCCCGGCTACTGGGTCTACCCCAGTACCACCTGGTCCAACCGGACCTGGTGCTGGAACCGGGGCGGACACGGCCGTATGAACGTCACCTCCGCTGTCACCAACTCCTGCAACACCTATTTCATGGAAATGGGCTATCGCATGGGATTGGACACGTTAAACGATTACTATTCCGCTTTTGGCCTGGGAGAGCCCACCGGCATTGAGATCGGCGAGAGCGTCGGCAGTCAGGCGGAAAACCAGGCCGGCGAGGACCAGGCCCCCTGGGCGGCCTTCGGTCAGGCCAACCAGCTCTACTCTCCGCTCCAGATGGCCAACTACATCGCCACCCTGGTCTCCGGCGGCAAGCACTGTCCCGCCCATCTTTTGAAGACCGTCCGGTCCTACGATCACTCCGAGATCATCGCCACCGGCAGCACGGAGCCGCTGAACACTCTCAGCATCAGCGACTCCACCCTCCAGGCGGTGAAAAAAGGAATGCTGGGCTACACCACCGGCACCGGCTCCGTGGCCAACGCCTTCCAAAGCTGCGTGGTCTCCGCCGGTGCCAAGACCGGCACGGCCCAAGTCGGCGTCAACCAGAAAAACAACGGTGTCTTCGTGGCCTTTGCCCCTTATGACGAGCCGGAGATCGCCGTAGCGCTGGTGATGGAAAAGGGCGATGCCGGTGCCGTCCTGGCCTCCACCGCCGTGGAGATCATCAACGCCTATTTCGACCGGGAGGACCTCTCCGCCGTCATCCCGGAAAACCAACTGATTCCTTGATCCGGGAGGCTTCTCCATGCAAGATCCCTTTGTATTCGATCCCCGCAGCGAATTTTGCAAATCGCCTTACGGTGCTGTCCCCTGCGGCAGCGCCGTTACCTTCCATGTCCGCCCGCCTCTTTCTGAGGGCTTTTCCCGCTGCGTCCTGGTGACCCGGCGGGAATTTTCCGCTTCCCTCACGGAAGCGGAACTGCCCCTCGCCGGAACGGACGGCGACCGTGCCCGCTTTTCCGGCGTCCTCACCGCCCCGGCGGAGGGAGAACTGGTGTGGTATCACTTCCGCCTCATCCGGCCGGACGGTGCCTCCCTCCTCTTCGACAAAACCGGCTGGCGCCGGGAAGGCACGCCGGAGGACTGGCAGCTCACGGTTTATGAACCGACCCACACCCCTGCCTGGTTCGCCGGCGGCGTCACCTATCAGATCTTCCCTGACCGTTTCCGCCGCCTTTCCGTTCCCTCTCCCGATGGCATGATCGGCGACCGCGCGGTCCATGAAAACTGGTCCGACATCCCGGACTGGCGGCCTGACGACCGGGGTGAGGTCCGCAACCGGGACTTTTTCGGCGGCTCACTGGCAGGCATCACGGAAAAGCTGCCGGAGCTGGCCGATATGGGTGTCACCGTGCTGTACCTGAATCCCATTTTCGAGTCCGCCTCCAATCACCGCTATAACACTGCCGACTATCTGACCATCGACCCTATGTTGGGCACGGAGGCGGACTTCCGCGCCCTCTGCCAAGCCGCCAAAGCTCTGGGCATCCGGGTGATTTTAGACGGCGTTTTTAACCATACCGGCTCCCAGAGCCGCTATTTCAACGCCGATGGCTTCTATCCCGGATCGGGTGCGGCCCAGAGCCCGGACTCCCCCTATGCCGACTGGTTCAGCTTTCACCCCTGGCCCACGGATTATGACGCCTGGTGGGGTATCAAGACCCTGCCCGCCGTCCGGGAAGACGCCCCCTCCTATCGGGACTTCATTATCCGCTCCCAAGACTCTGTGGTCCGCCGCTGGCTCCGTGCCGGTGCCTCCGGCTGGCGGCTGGACGTGGCCGATGAGCTGCCGGATGACTTCATCGCTGAGATCCGTCAGGCTATGGAGGAAACCGACCCGGACGCCTTTTTATTGGGTGAGGTCTGGGAGGACGCCTCCACCAAGATCGCCTATTCCCAGCGCCGGAAATACCTGCTGGGCCACGAGCTCCACAGCGTCATGAACTACCCCTTCCGCACCGCCCTCATCGACTATCTTCTGGGCGGCGACGCCGACCGCTTCCGGGAGACCCTGGAGGCCCTGCGGGAAAACTATCCTCCGGCGGCCTTCCACTCCCTGATGAACTTTCTGGGCACCCACGATACCCCCCGCATCCTCACCGTGCTGGGCGCCCACTGCGTCCCAGACTCCAAGGATGAGCGGGCCGCCTTCCGCCTCTCGCCGGATGAGCGCCGCATTGGTTTGGAGCGGCTCCGTCTGGCAGCGCTGATCCTCTTCACCTTCCCCGGCGTCCCCACGGTGTATTACGGGGACGATGCCGGTATGGAGGGCTGGGAGGACCCCTTCAACCGGGGCGGCTACCCCTGGGGACAGGAAGATCCGGCTCTGAAAGCCTGGTTCGCCATGCTGGGCCGCCTCCGGCGGGACACCGGGTTGCTGCAAGCAGGACAACTCCACTGGCGCTATACCTCTGGCCCGCTGCTCTCCTTCACCCGGGAGCAAGACGGCCACGCTCTCACCACCGTGTTGAACGCCGGCGACACGCCCCAATCTCTCATACTGCCCTGCGCCGCCTCCGCTGTCCGTGACCTGCTCACCGGCAACACCTTCTTCGCCTCTCACGGCCAGCTCACCCTCTCCCTCCTTCCCCGACAGGGATTCTTATTGCAAGACATGATCTGACCGTTTTTGCGGAGGAATGTTTCACGTGAAACATTCCTCCTCAAACCGCTTCCGTTTCTTTGCGGTTCAAAACGGCCATCATCCTCAAAGCCCGCCGGAAGCCTCCGGCTGGCTTTTCTTTTTCGCAAAATGTTTCACGTGAAACATTTTGCTTCCCGCCGCCTCGCACTTGGAAAGCAGCGGGAAATTCACATTTTTTCATTAAACGCCTTGAAAGCGGACCTGCGGCTTGTTATAATAGAATCGCTGTATGAAAAGGGCCTTGCGCCGGAAAGCAGGTGAATCGTGGCAAAAATCATTTCCATCGTGAATCAGAAAGGCGGCGTGGGCAAAACTACCACCTGCGTGAACCTTACCGCCGCTCTGGCGGAATGCGGCAAGCGCGTTCTCCTGTGCGATTTTGACCCGCAGGCTAACTCCACCTCCGGCATGGGCGTGGACAAAACCGTGTCCAAAGGCATTTATGAGGTGCTGGTGGCGGATGTACCGGCGGCAGACGCGCTGGCGCACACCCGGTTCGGGGACGTGCTGCCCTCCAATAAGGCGCTGGCCGGCGCCGGCATCGAGCTGATCGGCATGGAACGTCGGGAATTTCTGCTGAGGGACGCTCTGGACCAGATCCAGGCCGATTACGACTACATCCTCATCGACTGCCCGCCCTCTCTGGAGCTGCTGACGCTGAACGCTCTCTGCGCCGCTGACAGTATTCTGGTGCCGGTGCAGGGCGAGTACTTCGCCTTAGAAGGTCTCAGCGATCTGATGAACACGGTGCGCATCGTGCGCCGCTCTCTGAATCCCAAGCTGGAGCTGGAGGGCGTGCTGCTGACCATGTTTGACGGGCGCACCAACCTGGCCATGCAGGTGGCAGAGGAAGTGAAGCACTACTTCCCCGGCAAGGTCTACGCCACCGTGATCCCCCGCAATGTGCGGCTCTCTGAGGCACCCAGCCACGGAAAGCCCATCACCGCTTATGACCGCTCCTCCCGGGGAGCGGAGGCCTATCAGGCTTTGGCGAAAGAATTTTTATCCAAACAAAAATAACTGACAGAAAGGAGCGGTCCTATGGCATCCAAAAAGCCCTCCGGCCTTGGCCGGGGCCTCGGCGCCCTGCTGGGAGACGACGTGATGAAAACGGAGTCCAGCGGCACGCTGTATCTGCCCATTTCCCAGGTGGAGACCTGCTCTTCCCAGCCCCGCAAGCGTTTTGACGACGAGGCTTTGCAGGAACTGGCGGATTCCATCTCCCAGCACGGCATCATCCAACCGCTGACGGTGCGCAAGCTGGCCTCCGGCTACTATCAGATCATCGCTGGCGAGCGCCGCTGGCGGGCGGCCCGGCTGGCAGGTCTGCGGGAAGTGCCGGTGATCGTGATCGAGGCGGACGACCGCAAGGCGGCGGAGCTGGCCATGATCGAAAACCTCCAGCGGGAGGACCTGAATCCCATGGAGGAGGCCGCGGGCTTCCAGGCGCTGATGGAATCCTATCACATGACCCAGGAGGAGGCCGCCCAGCGGGTGGGCAAGTCCCGCAGCGCTGTGGCCAACGCCCTGCGGCTGCTGGCCCTGACGCCGTTCGTGCGCAAGCTGGTGGAGGAAGGCAAGCTCTCCGCCGGTCACGCCCGGGCGCTGATCCCCCTCTCCCCCGCCCTTCAGGAGACCGCGGCGGACGCTATTTTGCGGGGCGGGTTGTCCGTGCGGCAGACGGAAGCGCTGGTCAAGCGCCTCACCCAGCAGGCGGAAAAACCCAAGGCGGAAAAGGACCCGGACGCGGTGGACTACATCGCGGAGGCGCAGAATGACCTGAAAGCGCGGCTGTGCCGGGGCGTGAAGATCGTGCAGGGCAAGAAAAAAGGCCGGGTGGAGCTGGAATACTATGATACCGATGACCTCAACGATCTGTTGGAGGCGCTCTACCTTCTGAAGGTGAAAAAATCGAAGAAAGGACTCAAGTCATGAAATTTGAAAAGCGCGCCGCCGAAACGCCTCACAGCGCGGAAGGTGGCGCAGAGGATACCGGAAAGAAGCCGGTGATCATCTATATCCTCATCCTGTTTCTGGCGGCATTTTTGCTGATCTTCCTCTCCCTGCTGGCACACCAGCGCAGCAATACGGAAGCATTGGGCAAGCTGCAAACCTCCGTGTCCGCCATGCAGGAGATCCAGGAGCAGGTCATTGCGCTGCAGGAGGAGCTGGCCCAGGCCCGACAGGATCTGAGCAGCGCCGAGGCTGACCATGAGGCGCAGACGAACCTGCTCCACAAGGACTTACAGGAGGAACGGCTGAAGCTGGATGCCATGACCAGTCTCTATCTTTTGATGGAGAGCTACGATACCGAGGCCTACGAGAGCTGCGAGCGGATCATTGCGATCATGGAGGAAAGCGGTCAGGCGGCGGCGCTGCCCACGGAAAACATCGGGGACAGCACCCTCTACCCTCCCTCCTGTGCCGCCCCGGCGGAGCGGTATCAGGCACTGAAGGAAGCCGTGGAAACCAGAGAGTAAATTACCTTATTTATATTTAGAGAAACGAGGAGAACACCATGCTGGACATGAAATTTATCCGGGAGAATCCCGATCTGGTCAAGGAAAACATCAAAAAGAAGTTCCAGGACGCCAAGCTGCCCCTGGTGGACGAGGTCATCGAACTGGACGCCCAGCGCCGGGCCAACATCCAGGAGGCGGACCAGCTCCGCGCCGACCGCAACCGTCTGAGCAAGCAGGTTGGTATGCTGATGGGTCAGGCCAAGAAGGACCCCAGCAAGCTGG
>CAZFJB010000002.1:0-22667 GCA_964519775.1 uncultured Oscillibacter sp. | reverse complement strand
GCCGGTGCGGAATACCGCCTTGCTGTCGAACACCGACGGGGCGGAGTTGATGCCGCCGAAGGTTTTCTCCGCGCCGTCGTCAAAGGCGGTTTTCGCCTGATTCAAAGGCAGGAAGCGGGGGCGCTCCAGCTCCTCCTCCGTCTCCTCGTCCGGGGGCGGAACGTTTCGCTTCTGGCGCTTCAGGCGCTTTTGCTGTTCCAGCCGCTCTAAAGAACGCATGGCTCCCTCCTTTACAGCACCAGATTGGCGTAAGGCTCAAAGTCCGCCCGGGTGAACACCTTGCCGGTCTTCACGAACTCGTACTTGATGGCTTGCAAATAGTGCTTCATGTGGACCTCGCCCTCGGCCTCCGGGTCGGCGGCGGCCAGGAAGGCGGCGTTCAGGATGCAGTTCTTGATGTTGCCGCCCACGAACTCGAACCGCTCCGCCAGGAAGCGGATGTCCACGTCCTCCGCCAGCGGCGTGCCCTTGGGGATGGTGGTGTTCCAGAGCATCTCCCGGGTGTCCGGGTCGGGGAACTGGAACTCCACGATGAACTTCATCCGGCGGAAGAAGGCGGGGTCGATGTTGTGCTTGTAGTTGGTGGCCAGAACGGACACACCGTCGTAGGCCTCCACCTCCTGCAGCAGCAGGGCGGTCTTATTGTTGTTGGAGGACTGGTTGCTGCCGCCGTCGTCCGAGCGCTTGGCAAACAGGGTATCACACTCGTCGAAGAAGAGGACCACGTTGCACTTTTTGGCCTCCCGGAAGATCATGGAAATGGCTTTTTCCGTCTCGCCGACGTACTTATCCACCACCTTGCTCAGGTCCACCCGGTACAGCTCCAGATTCATCTCGTGGGCGATGACCTGGGCGCACATGGATTTACCGGTACCGGGGGCACCGAAGAGCAGTACGGACAGGCCCCGACCATAGGGGTACTTCTTGATGTAGTCCCACTCCTCATAGACCTTCTTGCGGTAGATGAGCTGGTCGCAGGCGTTTTTCAGGGCCAGACGCTGGTCCGGGTTCATCACGATGTCGTTCCAACCGAATTTGGCGGGGATGCGGGTGGCCTTTTGGGTCAGCTCGTGGCTCATCTGGTTGTTGCAGGACTGGAAGAGGACGGACCGGGGAATGTCGATAAACTGCTGCATAGAGGCCAGGGACCGGCCCTGGCGCAGCGCGTCCCGGATCTTGCCGGGGGTGAAGAGAAACTTGGTGGACAGCTCTCCCAGATCCACGTCAGCACCCAGGGTGTAGCCTTTGGCGTAGTGGTTCCAAACGGCTTCCCGCTCGGAATAGGAGGGGGTGGGCAGCTCCAACTGGGCAAAATCCTGGTCGGTGATCTGCTTCATGGGCAGCTTTTCCTTGCTGACGGTGAACACCGTCAAATGCTGCCGGGTGAATTTGCCGAAGGCCAGATCCATGTAGCCGAAGAATTTATCCTTTTCATCTTCCCGATAGCTGAGATTGTCCAGGCAGACGCAGGCGTTGGTCAGGATGCACTCCCGGGCGGCGGCCCACAGGGCCTGCTCCACGAACCGGAAGTCATAGACGAACAGCTTGGCGCAGTTGATGGACACACAGGCGATGTTTTCCCCCTGGCAGAAGTGCCGGATGGTGAACTTGCGGCCGGAGCCATCGTCCCCGGAGAGGGCGAAAATGCGGGTGCCGTCCCGATAGGCGATGCGCAGCGCGTCCAGGATCCCGGCGTTGGCCAGGAAGGGGTCCAGCTCCTGCTCCTCCGTCAGGCAGGAGAAGAAGCGGTCATAGTTTTCATCCATGCGCAGAGGATGGCTGCCGAAGAGAAAGTCGATGACCCGCTTATCCGGGGAGACCAGGGTGGAAAAGGGCATAGCCTCATTCACATGGAGATCCAGCACCGGCCGGAGCTGCTCCAGCGCCAGGGACATCTGCTGATAGCTGCCGGTGATGGAGAAGTTCTTCCCATAATACACCCGGGCGGCGGATTCGATGCTGGGGGCGGAAAGACCGCCGTTTTGATTGACCACCTGGAAAATGGAGGCATAGTTGGTCTGGGTGGAGGAGAGAACGGCGCAGGCAAAGCAGAAGGTGGTGAAGGGGGAGAAGTCCAGCTTGCGGCACAGGCTGTAAAGGGGCAGGGCTGTCTCCGTCAGGGCGGCCCGGTGGTCGATGTAGTCCATCAGCTCCTCCACCGGCGTTTCCTTCTCCGGCTCCGGCGCTGTCTCCCCGCTCAGCGCGCCGAACAGCTCCGCCAGCCCTTCCGGCAAAAGCGCCTCTTCATCCTCCTCCGGCTCATCGGTGAGGGGGGCAGTCTCCTCCGGCATCACCGTTTTGGCCTGGAAGTCCAGAAGATGCTTCTCGCACAGGTCCCGGGCCACCTCAATGTCCGGGTACAGCACGTTTTTGAATCCGCCGTTCTCGCCCGCGAACAGGCGCATCATATCGTCGATATAGGCGGAGAGCTGGCGGTCCACACAGGCAAAGAGGTGGTCAGTGTAGTCCTGATAACCGGCAAAGGGCTGCTCCTGCAGCGTCTTGTCAAATAAATCCATGGTTCCCTCCTGGCTCAAATGTCGGAAAAGATGTAGCCGGCACCCCGCACGGTCTCAATAATGCCCTTGTGTTCAGGGTCCAGTTTTTTCCGCAGATTGGAAATGTGTACCATCACCGTCCTGAAATCTCCCAGACTATCGGTGGCCCACACATTTTGATACAGGTCCTGATAGAGAAGCAGGGTATCCGGGTGATCGATCATATAGCGCAGCAGTGAAAACTCAATGGTGGAGAGATCCTCAGACTGCTCTCCCCGCAGGATGCGCCGGTGCGGAATATCCAAAGAAAAGGACTTGAGGGTCAGCAAAGACGGATCCTGTTTTTTCCGGGACGGCTCCCGGGGACCGGTCCGCCGGATCACGGAGTCCAGCCGGGCCAGCAGCTCAGGGTAGCGGACAGGCTTGACCATGTAGTCGTCCCCGCCGCTGCGCAGCGCCCCCACGATGGTGTCGCTGTCCTCCAGACAGCTCATGAAAATGATGGGGCAGTCACATTCCTGGCGGATGGAGCGGCACAGCTCATCGCCGGAGCGGTCAGGCAGCATCACATCCAGCAGGATCACATCGTATTCGTTGGCGGAGAGCAGGGCTTCGGCTTCCGCGCAAGTGAAGGCATCGTCCACCTGATGACCGGCGTGGACAAGGATCGCGTGGGTGATGGCGGAAAGATCCTGGTCATCCTCGACCAATAAGATCCGATACATAGGAATGTCACGCTCCTTTTTTCAAAAGGGAAAACAATTTCCCCTCGGGGATTTCGGGATTTGATCAAAATTAGCATTGCATTATCGGGTCATTGCATATAAAATAGACATTGAAATGAAAACTTGTTATGGGTTCACCCGGAACGCGGACCCACAAACAAACCGATGCCCGGAATGGCTGCCGCTGTGGCGGCGGGTCAGGGCGCTGACTTTTTGGAGGCAAGTATGGAAAGCAAGATCCGGGGATTGACGATCCTGAACCTGATCACTTTGCTGGTGGGCGCTGGCGTGTGGTACGCCCGCTTCGGCCTGTATTGGCCCGCTCTGGCGGTGGCGGCGCTGTCTCTGGTACTGCTGGTGATCCTGGCAGTCGTTCAGAGCCGGTATGTCAGGGACCTCAAGCAACGGCAAAAGGAAGAACTGGAGACCCAGCGGAACCGGCAGAGCGAGGCACTGTCCCAGGCGGCGGCCCGGAACCGGGCGGAGATGGACGCTTTCCGCAGCGGTCTTGCCCACACCCTGCGGATGCCGGTGGCCATCATCCAGGGCTACGCCGACCTTCTCACCAGCGGCGTGGTGACGGAGGACACCGTCCGGGATGAATACCTGCGGAAGATCAGCGACCGCAGCCAGTATATGACAGAGGCCATCAGCCGCCAGTTCGCCTCCAACGAAACGCTGGACAGCAGCAAGCTCCACTATTCCGACCTGGATCTGCTGACGCTGATCCGTCAGGCGGCGGCGGATATGCAGACGGCGGCCGCCAACCACGGCGTTACCATTCAGGTGGTCGCCTCCGAGTCCCACATCCCCATCCGGGCGGATGGGTATCTCATCAACCGAGTGCTGTTTAATCTGCTGGAAAACGCGCTGAAATACATGGGCCGCCCCGGCGTCATCACCGTCTGGGCCCAGCGGGAAGGAGAGCGGGTCACCCTCCGAGTGCAGGATGACGGTCTGGGTCTCCCCACGGAGGAGGTTCCCCACATTTTCGAGCCCAAGTTCCAGGGCAGCAATCACACCCAGGGCCAGGGCTACGGACTCTATCTCGTCAAGCAGGCCATTGAGGGCCACGGCGGTACCATCACCGCCCAGAGCAGCCCCGGCAGGGGCCTGGGGCTCATCATGGAACTGCCTGCCGTCCCCGTTGAGGCGGCGTGAGCGTCCCTTTCTTCAAAAAACACGATGACCGGCGTGCCGCATTCGCGGCACGCCGGTCTTATGTATCAGCGCAGAGTCAAAATTTTGGAAAAGCCCACGGAGTCCAGCACCGCCTTCACGGTGGGGGCGACATGGGTCAGCTCCATGGTAGCACCCTTGGAGCCGGCAGTCTTTTGGCCCAGCAGCAGAGCACGCAGACCGGCGCTGCTGACATATACCACTTTTTCAAGGTCCAGTGTCAGGCTTTTGGCGGTTTGAAACGCCTCCAAAATAGCCTTTTGCAGCTCCGGGCTGGTGTTGGTATCCACCCGGCCCTCTACCTGTAATGTGACGGCGGTGCCGTCCTGCAACTTCGTGATGGTCATATACACCTCTTCTGGCCGCGCGAGGCGGCTGCCGCGTTTACTGGCCGGCGGCGCTCCGAATCAACACATTTATTTTACCGCAAATAGGTCATTCCCGTCAATGCTTTTCCGTCATCCAGATTGCCGGGGCCGTTTTTCAGCACCGTGCTGTTCACATCCAGATAGGTAAAGGCGTCCAGCCCGCCGCACTCCTTCAAAAAGACGATGTGGCACCGACTGCGGGCCGGCTTGAGCTGGTCGATGAGGAACTTCAGCCGCAGGCGCAGCTTTTCATCCACGCCGCAGCCGATCAAAACGGTAAAATCGTAGGGTGTTGAGCCGTAGAGGGTCTCCTTGCCCTGCTGCTCCTGAGAGAGCAGGTTCCGCTCCACGATGTAGATCGGGTCGGACACGAACAGCTTCACCGCCTGCTCCACGGCGCCCCGGCTGCCCTTGCGCTCCAACAGCTCCGGTGCCGCTTTCAAAAGCCGGCGCAACTCGTCGGCGGAAAAGAGGGTCACATCCACTTCCAGCCCCAGCCAGGAGGCGAACATGGGCAGCAGCCGCTCCGGTGCGGTGTCAATGTCCAGAAGCTGGGGCAGATCGTCGATCTCCTCCTGAAATTCCTGGTACATGGTGGAGAAAATGGTCAGATACCGCCGCAGAAAATCGTTGTCCGTGCGGTAGACCTGAGGCAGGGTGCGGAAAAAGTTGTCCCCCGGGATGTAGACCCGTGGGTCCTCCAGGCGGCTGCCTTCCGTGCCCGTCACCTCCAGCCAGAGCCAGAGCCAGCGGCCGGTCTGGTCGGTGAGCAGTACGTCCCGCACGCCGGAGCGCTCCATGCCGCCGGCCAGGGTAAAGAGTTTTTCCTTGTCCTTTAAGGGCACCGTTGGGTCCAGCAGCAGGTCATCGATCCAAACGGTCTCGCCGCCACGGATCACCTGGGACTGGTCAGCGGCGAAAGCCCGCACTGTCAGCATGGACTCCGGCCCTAACTGGCATCGCAGTGTCAGCCGGCCCCACTCGCTGCCGCCGGCGGCGCTGTCCAGCCCTGGCAGAAGGAGGCGGTGGGGGCCATTCCCCACAGTGGTGAGAGCGCCGTCCTCTCCCAGGGCGAAGCCCTCCAAAAGAGCCTTCTCCAGCAGGGCCCGGCCCAGACGATAGCATCGTATTCCATAATCCGCCATGGCTTACCTCCCCTGTTGGCGCAGCGTGAGATGGATGGAGCCGGGATAGCACAGACTGTCATCCTTAAGCTGGATGTCGCTGCCCCGCATCACGCCGCCCCGGCTTTCCGGGTACAGGCTCAAAGCGTCCACCGCATCCACAAAGGGCAGGGCGCTGAGCGACTGATAGATCTCGTTGAACCGGACCCAGCCGCCAAAGCCCTGGGGTCCGTTGATGTGGTCCAGCAGCTCCCGCAGCAGCGCTTCCGCCGCATCCCGGGCGTGGGACTCCATGCCCCGGAAGGTCAAAACGGCATTGACGCTGACCGGCACATACTGGGGCTGGCAGAGCTCAAAGCGGGTGGTCAGCATCCGCCGGGGCTCTAAAAAGCGCTGAAGCTGATTCAGATAGGCCGCTGAGAGCCGGGGGAAGCGCTCCTCGGTATAGGGCTTCACTGCGATGCGCACCAGGTTCCGCTCTGTGTCCGCCAGGGCTTTCACCTTGTGGACGCAAAGCCCCGGTGTCCGGCGCACCAGCGCTTCCCAATCCTCCGCCCGCACGGCCACCGTGGGCTGGCGCATCCCGGCGGAGAACCGCAACCGCAGGGCATCGACGCTTTCGCTCGTCAGGCCGCCACGGCCAGGGGTGGGGCAGAAATACCGGGAGAGGACCTCCGTCCCATCATAGCCGCCCCGCTCCTCCAGCGTGGCGCAGGGGCGAAGATCGCCCCGCTCCCCCTGGGTCACGGCGCAGCCGACCAGCAGCAGCT
The DNA here is from genome assembly GCA_964519775.1 of uncultured Oscillibacter sp. GTDB lineage: Bacteria > Bacillota > Clostridia > Oscillospirales > Oscillospiraceae > Oscillibacter. Next base: position 16,003 of record CAZFJB010000002.1, on the reverse strand, counting down.
TGCCGCCGGCGGCAGGCTCGTCAATGATGACCTGAGCCTCCCGGGAGCGCAGATGGTAGGAAAAGCCGCCCGGCCCCGTCTCCCCCGGAGCGACGAACCAGCAGGCGGTCTCGCCGCCGCGCTGCTCCTGTTCCACCATCAGCAGCAGACTCTCCGGGATCACGTCCGCCACCTGTTCCAGTTGGATCACCTGCCGGTCATAGCCGTATACCGGCCCCAGTAGGCGGTGGTGGATCATCTCATCGTCATAGCACACCACCCGGACCGCGTCTGCCCCGTCGCAGGGAACATGGCCGCAGACAGGGTCGAAGCGGACCGTGACGCCGTCATAACTATATGTCGTTTGGTAAAAGCGGCCCTGCCGGCCATCCGCCGGGGCCTCCTGATAGCGATAATAGGGGCCGTCCGCCGTCTCCCGGCAGAAGACCGCCAGATTCCCCGCCAGCGCCAGACGGCACGGGATCTCCACAGTCTCGCCGCCGGGGCAGACGTGGCAGTGGACACGGGTCTCTTTCTGGACCATGGGGAACAGATGGGCCGCCAGCATCCGCAGCCGGGGAGCACGGTCGTAACTGGCCGATTCCAGCAGGCAGCGCAGGGCGCAGCCGGAGGGCGATCCCTCCTCATCCCGCACGGCGGGCATGGCTCCTGTCAGGCGCAGGGTGACGCTGCCGGAGCGCAGAAAACCGATGGTCTCGTCCTGGGCCTCCGCGTCCTGCCAGCCGGCCTCGGTCCAATACTGCCAGCGGACACGGGCAAAGTCCGGGATCTGGGTCTCATCTTCAAAGGGGGTGCGCAGTTCCTCGTCCGCCACCTGGGCCCAGAGACGCAGCGGCTCTCCCACCTCCGGCACACCGGAGAGAACACAGAGCAGATAGTTCCCGCTGTGGGGCTGCCGGCCAAAGGGATAGGCCACGCTTTCCGTGGCGGCGTCCAGCAAGCGGGTCACATCCCGCTCACCGCTGTCCGTGCCCACCAAAACGGCCTCCAGCCCCCAGGGGGAGAGGACCGTGGTCTCCTCCGTCTCAAAGGGGATGGTGCCGCTCCAGAGCCGTTGGCCCGGCTGCAGGATGGGGCCGCCCTCAGGGGGAGCCTGCACCAGCACGGAGGCGGGATGGTTTTCCCGGGCCGTGCAGCCCACCAGCTTTAATAGCTTGCGCAGCACGGCCTCCGGCACTTTGTCGATGGCTTCCTGCTGCAAAAGCTGGAAGGCCGTCAGATTCTGCAAAAGGGTGATACCCGGATCAGAGATATTGAAATTGGTCCACTCTGCGGAATAGAGCGGGATCTGCGCGATGGCTTCCGACAAAAGCTCATCATAGGTCTTGTCACTCAGATTCACACTGTTGAGCATAGACTCTCCTCTCCCGCGTTCTTACTGAAATTCCATGTAGATATGGTGCTGCCCGCTGATGCCGATGGCAAAGGGCATATAGGGAAGCTGATCCAGCCCGGACTCATGACTGCCGCTGTGATCCGTATACCGGGCCACGGCGATCATCCGCCCAATGTGTCCATCAAAGCGGAGGGACTGAAGCAGCATATTCACCTGCCCCTCAGAGGGCAGGGAGCCGATCTCCCACCCGGCGTGACCGGTTCGGGGCAGGGGGTCCAGAAAGTCCCGGATGCTCTCCAGGATCAGATCCTGTACCTCAAAGGCCCGGGCGGCGCTGCCGGCCTTGACCCAGACGGAGACAGAGATCTCCACGTACATGGGCTCCGAGAGCACCAGGCACTCCGGGGCCAGGGCGGCGTCGCACCGCTCCAGCAGGTGCCGCCGCAGCGGCTCCCGGATATTGTTGAAGGCGTAAGCGCCCCGGTCATAGTCCTGGGTCATGACGGCGATGCTCAGCGCGGAGGGGTCGCTCCGGCCGTCAATAGTCTGTCCGGCCACGCATTTGACCTTTTCCACGCTGCCGGAGAAGGACCGCACCGCCCGGACGAAATCCTGCTGGCTGATGAGCCGCCCCCGGCCGCTGAGGAGGTCCGCGCCCCGGCGGCGGGCGCTGTCCAGATCCTCCAGATCGCTGCCGGCATAGGTGGCCACCGGGTTATAAACGGACTGCACATACATCACGTTGCCGAAGAACCGATCCACGGCCCCGGCGGGGACATTGCCTCTGGCGCCGTCACAGCTCACCGCCCGCACCAGGATAGAGGTATCCCGCCCCGCCTGGGGGATGCGGACATGAACGCCGTCACCAAAGACCAGAAGATTGCGCATCCGGTCGATCATGTAGTGGCGGTCTCCCGGCTGGGAGCGGTCAAAAGTGTCCACTTCCGTCCAGCGGACGTAAAAAGCGGTGATCTCCCCCATGAAATCCGTCTCGATCCGCACGTCCTGGGACTGCTGTGCCTGCATCTGGCGCATCTGCTGCCGGGAGTGCTGCCCCAGTTCGCTGACGAACACCTCAGCCGAGAGAATGTTCCGGGAGGAGAGGGGGAAGGTCATATTGGGAACGGAGGTCTCGACGTAGAAGGTCTCCTCCTCCAGTGTCTGCTGGTTGCGGATGTCCACCGCGTTGAGCTGGATGCTTCGGATCAGGGCGTGGTAGCCCTTCACGGCATCCTCGCTGCCCCGCAGACGCAGCCACCAGCGCCGCACGCCCTCCACCTCTGTGGGCGCGTGATCCGCCGGGGGCATGAACAGCACCGTGCCGGAGCCGGAGAGATCCGCTGTCCGGTCAATGACCTTCATGGGGCGGAAGCCGCTGCGGGTGGAGTATTCATATTGGACCGGGTCCATGCGGAAATGGACGGTCTCCTCCACATCAAACAAAAGGGAGATGGGGGCCCCTTCCAAGGGGCGGTCAAAGCCCAGATAGAGGGAGGCCGCCGGGTAGGGCAGGGGGGCAAACACCGTTACCGGCTTGCAGTTGAGAAGATCCTGGGTGGGGTCCTCCGTCACGGTGCCCCGGACGGTGCGCACCTGTTGAGGCTGCTTCCAAGCGCCGGTATAGGCATAGGAGAGGCGCACATCCCGCAGCAGGGGCATGGTGTGCTCGCAGGGCAGAAGGTAGCAGTTGTCCGCCTGGGTCACCCGCAGCCGGAGGCTCCGGCCGGCATAGCTGTTCACCGGCACAGGGGCCCAATCCTCCGGGCAGAGGAAGGTGATCTGAAAATCGCCGTCGTGGCTGCCGTCAAACAAAGAGGTCCATTCGGCGCTGCAGGGCAGCCGCCGCCAGGCCTGGCCGTTGAAGTATTCCAGGGCAATGCGCTCCGGCGCGGCGTGGGCCGTGTCGTACTGTACGGCACGGGGCTTGCGCTTGATGATCTTCAGTTCCTCGGATTCCTGCTGGGCGGTGAGCCGCAGCAGCTTTCTCCGGGATTCCAGATGGAAAGAAAGGGTGATCTCGGCGCCCTGCTGGGAGAAGACCTGATCGTCGCAGAGATAGCACTCGTCAAACAAAGAGACTGTCTCGCCGAAGGGGAAGCACTCGTCCGCTTCCAGGGCCTCGCCCTCATGGGCGATGAGCTCCGGCGGGGCCGCCTCTCCCCGGGAGGCCATGCGGAGATCCTTGATGGTGATGGATTCCTTCACCGCGCCCAGAGCCTCCAGAGCGATGACATGGTAATCGGTGCCATCCAGCGCCACGGGGGCAGAGTCCCCCTCCCGCCGCAGCAGAACGATGCCGTCTTTGGCCTCCACCTGGTCAAAAGGCCGCAGGGCCGTTCCGTCGCAATAGCTCCAGCGCCAGCGGGCGGGATCGGTGAACTCGTCGGCCAGGGAAACGCCCTCCGGTGTCCGAATGGATAGCTGGATAGGGGCGCTGCCGCTACCGCCGAAGAGGGTCCGGTGATAGAGCAGCAGAGCGTTTTTCTCGATCCCCGGCTCCTCATAGTCAAAAATGGCAAAGGGGGCGGCACCCTTCGGCGCTTCCGCCTCCTCCCTCTCACCGGGAGCGGCAGTCTCCAAAACGGTTTCCTCCGGCAAGGGGAGTTCCACGCTCTCTGTGGGGATGAGTTTGGCGGGTTTCGGGCCGCCCAGCAGGGGGATCACCCGCCCCTGTGTGCCGGAGAGGGACAAAATGTCAGTAATGCGGGCGTTGGTGAGATACACATCCCCCAGCGTCTCAAACAGGATGGGCTCGCCCGCCGGGGCATCAGCCATCAGCCGGGAGCCACGGGGCAGCGCCACGCCGGGCACCGTGCCCCGCATCAGCTCCACCACGGCCACGCCGGAGGCGGGGTAGGCGGGCTTGAGGGTCATGCCCAGCAAATTGGCAAATTCCGTATGATATTTTTCCGGGAGCTGATTCATCCGCCGGATATTGTCCGCCATCTGCCCGGTGAAGATCAGCGCCAGGGTGGAGCCGATGTCCGGGTCCCGGCGGTCAAACCGCCACTCCGGGGTGTACGAGGCGGCCAGCTCCTCCACCCGGCCGCACAGCTCCTCCTGTGTGCGCCGGTCCAGGGTCAATTCCTCATGCTTCATTGGAAGGCTCCTCTCGCGCGGCGTTCAGATAGAAGGGGAAAACCAGATTGTCCTCGCTGTTGGTGGCGGCCACCGTGTATTGGATGGATATGATCAGGCAGCCGTCCCGGATCTCCGGGTCGACCTCCACATCCACACTGCTGATCCGGGGCTCTTGGGTCAGGATCAGGTCCCGCAGCTCGTCAGAGAGCATCCGCAGCATGGTGGGGGAGGTATCCATAAAGGCATAGGCTGCCATGCCGCTGCCGAATTGCGGCTCCAGCCAGCGCTCGCCCCGGCTGGTCATCAGGATCAGGTACACCGACTCCTTCACGCTCCGCTCCCCCATGGAGAGGGCAAAGCGCCCCGTGCCGGGATCGATCTGGGGCGGGAAGCGCATCCCCGTGCCCAAAAACGCCTTGTTTTCCATGCTGTACCTCCTCTTATCCCACGGATACTGTCGAGCCGGAGACCGCTGCCGTGCCGGAGCTTTCCAGCTTCAGCGCGGAGCTGGCATTGGCGGCGATCTGGGGTGCCTCCAGCTTGACAGAGCTGTCGCTCTGAGCCTTGACGCCGTTGCTGCCCTCAAAGGAAATGGAGTCCGCCTTGATGGACACGGCCCCGGATTCACCGTTGAGGGTCATGGTGATCTTGTCGCCCACTTTAAACTCGATCTTGCTTTTGATCTGTACCTTCAGCGTGCCGGACCCCTCTTTGGTATACATTTCGATGAAGTCCTCCTTGGCCTTGTCGCCAATGCGGATCTTCTCGTTCTCATTGTCCATCAGGATCTGCAGGGTCTTGCCGGCGGTCTCAATGGTGAGCTTATCCTTCCGCCCTTCCTCATCGCCGCTGTTATCCTCAAAGAGGATGGTGGTGCCGTGGCGGGTGACGATGCGCTTGAATTGATTGTCCTTATCCACGGAGCCTTTGAGAAATTTGTCCGAGGTCTTGGGGACGCAGCCGATGACATAGGGCTTTTCGATGTTGCCCCCCTCAAAGGCCAGCAGCACCTGGTCGCCCACCTCCGGCAGGAAGTAGTGGCCCCACTTGCTGCCGCTGGAGGGCATGGCCACTCTGGCCCATTTCAGCTCGTTGGCCTTGTCATCCCGGGTGGGGATGGTCACGCAGACCCGGCCATCCATAGCGTCGGCCCCGGAATTGCTGCCGCCGGCGGCGGTGCTGTGGGGGTCAAAGTTTTTGGCGACGATGCCCACCATCACGCCCCAGATCCGGTTGTCGCCGGTCTCGGTCTTGGTGACCTGCCGTGCCGTGATCTCGTCAAGAATATCGTAAAGGCCCATGTGTTCTCCTCTCGCCGATTTGGTCAGATGCCGGTCTTGATCTGGGCGGCGCAGCCCTCGATCCGGCTGCTGTAGCCGCCGTCGCTGGTGAAGTCGTGGATCACGCTGGTGAGATAAAATTGATTATCCGCCGGCACGCCCAGGCCGGTGACCTCAATGAACCGCCCCGGTGTCAGATCCGGGATGCCTACGCACGACCCCTCCAAAGAGCCCAGACGGTAACTCATCTGCTCCATCAGCGAAGCCACACGGGACTCCGCCTCCTCCCGGGAGGTGATGGAGGCATCCAGATAGATCTTGCTCCCCTTGCCCATAAGCTGCTTTGCCTTGGAGCCGGTGGAGAGCGTGTTGGTGAATTTGCTGTTGGCGGAGATGACCTCCCCCTTGCCGGGGTCCATGGCCCGGGCCTCGATCTTTCCCACCACGCCGGTGAGACTGTATTCAATGTGGAACCCCCGCAGGCCGGAGCGGTTGCCCATTTTCATCAGCAGGGAGGTGTCCTTTTTGGCGGGGCGGAAGATGACTTTGCCCCGATCCACGAAAAACTCAAAATTATAGCGCTTGGCGGCCCGGACCACAAACTCATAGTCGCTCTCGCCCACCATTTCCACCGTCAGGGGTGAGGAACGGGAGGAAGAGGAGGAGACGCCCTCAGCGTCCGGGGTCTTGCTGATCTCCGTGCCGGTGATGCCGCCCATCTGCTTGAGCCGGCCCTCGCCGGTGCGGTCCAGCACCTCTTTCACGGCGGCGCTGTAGGTGGTGGCCTTCAATGCCGCGGCGTAGGATCCGCCCATCATCACGCCCTTGACATCCATGGCAGTGACCTCGATATAGGGCAGATCCCCCGGCTCAAAGCCGAAGGCCACGCCGGAGACAAAGCCCACGAACACGGTCTCCACCGTGTCCATATATCCCAACTGGATGGTGACGGAGTTGCCCATCACCACCTGATTTTTTACTTTTTCATAGAAAAATTTTCCGCTGGAAGGGTCATACACGTCGAACAGGCGGAAACTGGCGACGCTGGCCTCATAGCCGGAGGTGACCTCCACATGGATGTCGTTGACCGCCATGCCGGCGCCGCTGCTGTCAAAGACCTTGCCGCCCAGCAGCACACGGGCTCTGGGATGGCTGAAGTCCAGATACTTTTCCTGCAATTTTTCGTAAGTCAACTGGCTGCCGCCGGAAGCGGCGCCCAAAGCGCTCAGAGCCATCACGGTCTCCTCCTTTCTTCCCCGTCAGGGGTGGGATGCGGGGGCGGGAAACGACCTGCCCCAGTGGGATCAGCCCAGATTCAGTAGATTGCCCAGGGACTGATCATAGCCCTTGCCCTTTTCCAGGGTCTTATCCGCGATGGCCTTATCCAAAGCCTTGTCCCAGTATTGCAGGTCCGCGTCGGACTCCACCTGCTGGGCGATATTCATCTGCACGGTGCTGCGGATGGGCTTGCCGGAGACGGAGAACATGGTGTAGTCCGCCTCCACTTCAATGAGCTGGCCGGTGAAGGCCATGTCCGCCCACCGGAAGGTAACGATCCGGGTGCTGGGGCGCATCAGCGCCGCCAGCAGGGCGTTGGTCTGGGGCTGGACGGTGTATCCGCCCTCCATCGCTTTGGCAACGCCCGCCGCGGAGGAGGCAATGCCGCCGATGGAAATGCTGGTGAATTTTTCTGCCATAAAGGCGTCCTTGGGGTTCATGGCGTCAAACACCAACTGCACGGACAGCACCACCATAGGGGGCCGCGCGTTCTGATTGGGGATGCCATTGTCGATATTTTGCTGCAAATAGGTGAAGGGGATGGACTCCGCGTTGGCCTGGATGGTCAGGGAGGAGGGGTTATACTGCACCTGCAAAACGCTGGACTGCGTATGAGTCCCAAGGTCCATCAGGCCCATGGCCGCGTTGGTGGAGTCCAGGCTGTTGAGGGTCGGGTTCAGACTATTGGCCAGGGACAAGGCGGCCTCAGCGGCGGCTGCCACGCGGGAGGAGTCCAGAGAAGCGGAGTCCTGCTGCTTGTGGATCACCAGCAGCGCTTTCTGCGCATTGCCCAGGGCAGAGGTGGCCAGCGTGTTCATCAGTCCCATAGAGGATCTCCTTTCCGTTTATCCGCCGTCCCGCCGGACGGTTAGAGCACCAGGTTCAGCAGATTGGCGGTGGTCTGCCCGGGATTGACCAGGTTCGTGGTTTTGCTGCCTGCCGCGCCGAATACCTTGTCAAAGTCACTGTACCAGCCGTGGAGCATGGTGGGGTCCAGCTCGTGCTGGAGCCGCAGCAGCACCGCCGCCCGGATGGGGCGGCCCGAGGGGGAAAACATGGTGTATTTGGCCCGCACGGTGCTTAGCTGCCCGATGAAGGTGAAGTCCGCCCAGCGGAAGCTGATGGTGCGGGTAAAGGGATTCCGCAGCACCGCCACCAGGGATTCTACCCGGCCCTGCACGCTGTGGACCCGGGCATTGCCCATCCCCTCGTTGACGCCCTTGGCAATGTTGGAGATGCCCTGAACGGACAGCCCTGCCGTGAATTTATCCCACATAAAGGCATCATAGGTGTCCACGTCGTCAAAATACAGGGTGGTGGTCAGATTCAGCTTGGGATCTTCCACCGCCATGGTGCGGCTGTTGCCGGTGGTGGCGTCCTCCTCATTCTTGGGGACGGCGGAGGCGTTCAGCGTCAGCTCTGAGGGGTTGAACTGCACCTTCAGCAGCCGGTCCTGGCTGGAGGGATAGGTGGGGGGCGCCCCGATTTCCAGAGCGGCTTGTGTGGCGGCGACGCGCCGCTGGCTGAGTTGGAGCTGGGCCGCCGTGGTATCCATGCCGCTGGCCTTCATCTGCTTTGCCCGCTCCCGGTAATCGTGGATCACCAGGACCGCTGTTTCAATATTACCGGTCAGGGAAGCCAGTGCCTGCTGGCCAATGCCCATTGCCATATCCGTGCCGCTCCTTTCTTATGGGATCACAGCCGGCCCCGCCGGCTGCGCTCGGTCTGCAATTTTTTCTCCATCTGCCGGTAGACCTGGTCGGAGATGGTCCGCATCTGCCGGGACAGCGTCCGGTTCACCAGCTCGGTGATGTCCTCCGTGGTCTGTGCCACCACGGTTTTTTCGATTTGGTTCACGTCCACCTGGCGGCTCTGCTGGCGGGTCACCCGCTCGTGGCTCTCCGTGCGCTGGATCTCATGGCTGCGGCGCTCCGTAAGCTGTTCCAAAAACTCCTCCGACACGTCCGGGGCGGCCTGTTTGTGCACGATCCGCACCGAGGCGGGCGGGGTCTGAGCCTCCACAACGGTCTGTCGCCCGGTGGGCAGGTGGATCATTCGCTCCAGCACCGACTGGGCCTGTTCCCGCACGATCTCTCGCTCCGCCGCCGGGGCGGGATGCTCCAGCTTTGGCGGCTCCGCAGGCGCGGCGGCGTGCAGCGCCGCCTGAAGGACGGACTGGCTGGCGGGCCGCAGCAGCCCTTTGGCCAGGGTGCCCTCCGGGTCCTTCTGATAGGCCAGAACGGCCTCGTACAGTGCCCGCTCCTGGGGCGCTGCCTGCTCCAGAAGGGCCTCCTCCCGGGGGGTGAGGTCCGGGTGGACGGTCCGGGCTTCCCGGCGCTCCTGCGTCTCACGCAGCTCCCGCAGCACGGTTTCCGGCTCGTCCAGCGCCCGCAGGGCGGTGCGCATGGTCTGCCGCAGGTCCGGCTGGACCAGAGGGGCGGGGGCCTGCGCGCGTTCCCGCTGCTGAATGGTTTCCAGCAGGGTCCGGTTCCGCTGGTCGATGCGCCGCAGCTCCTCTACCAAAACGTCGGGGGCCTGCTCCTCCGCTTCCTGGGCGGTCAGGGGGACCAGAGGGATCTCCTGATCCTGCCAGGAGGGGGCCGGGGCGGGGATGGATGGCATAGGGGGAATGTCTGCCGCTTTCAGCGGCAACTCCGCCGCGGGCGGTGTGACCACCTCGCTCCGCTCCCGCAGCCGCTCCAGCCGTTCCCGCTCCGTGCGGGTCTCCTGATGGAGCTGCTGGGTGAAGCGCTCCCGCGGGGCGGGGGCTTCCTCAGGGGTGGGGGTCTCCGCTTCCCGGAGCACCGTGGGGACCGGGGCGGCAGGCTCCGGCGGAAGCGGGGCCGATCCGGGCTGGAGCTTTCGCAGAATGGTCTGGCGCAGGGTTTGGGTGTTGAGCTGATCGTAGAGTTCCCGCTGGCGCAGAATGGTCTGGCGCAGCGTGTCATGCCGTATGGGAGCCTGGAACGGCTGGGCCGCCTCGAACCGCTGCTCCAGGCGGTTCAGGGTCTCCTGAACCGTCTCTTCATAGGAGCGCTGGTCGATCTCGTCCCCCGCCTGGGTCTGTTTCCAAATGAGAGAGGCCGGCGGGGCCGCGTGGTCAGGGGAGGGAAGGCGCTGCCGCGCCTCGCCGGGGAGGGTGGTCAGCGTGTGGTGAAGGGTCTGATATTCCACCAGCTCCTGGGCGTAATGATACCAGGCGTCCTCCCGCTCCGTCTCCCGTGTGAGCAGGGTCTGGGGCTGGGAGTGATAGGATTCAAAGCGGACGAGGGCGTTTTCCGCCGTCTGCCACAGGGCGTTTTGCGTTTGCAGCCACTGTTCAGAGCGGTACTGAGGGCGGTTGAGCACCTGGATCACGGCGCTGTCCACCGTGGAGAGCAGGGCCGCGGCCGCAGCCTGGGAAAGGACGGCCTCTTCGTCCTGAGGCGGCTCGATCTCCAGACCCGCCTCGTAGATGTTGATGTGGTGCCGCAGTTCCAATCGGGGCTGCTGATAAAGGGTCTGCTTCACCTCCGCCAGAGATAGCTGATTGCTGACACGGAGCTGCTCGGAAAGCCGCAGCTCCTGATTGCGGAAGGTGGTGCTCCCGCCCGTCCAGCTATGCTGGAAGGCGTAGACCGTCTCGTAGATCCGGCTGGTGTCCAGCCGGTTCAGAATGTCCAGCGTCAGAGAGATCCGGGGGTCCTGGGGCGGCGGAGCGCCCACTTCCTCCTCCCGGGGCGGCAGAGGCAGCGAGGGGACCGGCTCACCCATGTCCCGGTGCTCGATCAGCCGCTCCAGCTCGCTCCGGTAGAGCTTCGTCATCTGGACGACGCTCTCGTTTTCCACCCGAAGGCGGCGGACCTGTTCCATGAACTGGGCCACGTTGGTGATGCCCAGCCGGTTCAAAACGGCAGTGATGTAGACCTGGTCCTGATAGGTGAAGCGCTCCGTGCCGTCCAGCAGGATGCGGTTGACCACGTTGTTCACCACATCCATGGATACGCTGCGGATGTCCACCTGGTTTCGCTGATCCACCAAGGTGGTCATCCCGCCGGCCTCCTCCGGCAGCTCCGGCGGCGCGGTCATGAAAAACAGGAGGTCCTTGGGGGCGAAATGGGCACCCAGCAGCCCATAGTTGCCACGGATCCGCTCGCTGAAAGCGTCTGCCCCCAGGGAGAGAGGCTGGGCGATATGCAGTTGGAGGGGGGCTTTCAGGGTCAGCATAGGGACCTCCTGGCAATGTCCTTGTTCTCAGTTAGGGTTTGGTGTTGTTTCCGGGGTCAGTGCTGTCAGTATCGGTCTTGGTATTCGCACTGGCGTCGGCGTCGGTTTCGGCCTCCTCCGCCGGGAGCGTGGCCTTTATCTCGTCCAGGAGCTTGCGGGCCGATTCCATATGCTGGGCCGTCTCCCGCACCTGCCGCTCGTAGTAGCTGGTGTTCTTGGCGTGCTTGCTCACGGTCTCATAGCCGTTGTAGATCTCCTGCTCATCGGTCATGGCCTGGACCTTCGTGTTTTCCGTTTCGCAATTCTCAAAGGAATCCCCGCAGTTTTTCTGAGCCGTGGCGGCCCGCTCCTTGCGGAGATCCAGATTGGTCTTGTTATTTCGCAGTTGATTCAGCCGGGTCTTGCTTTTCTTCAGGGCGGACTGGGCATCCGCCAGCGCCTGCTGGGCGGCAGTGGCCTCATAAGAGGCCTGGATCGACTGCTCTTCCGCCTCTTTCAGCGCTTTCTGCGCTTCCTCCACCTTCTTTTCGGCGGCGCGGAGCTCCGCCTCCGCCGTTTTGATGGCCTGCTTGGCGTCGGTCTGCTCCTGGGTAAGGGATCTCAGGTCATCCTCCACCTGCTTTTGCCGCTTTTCCAGGGCCTTCCGCAGCTCCTTCATGGGATCCGGAGGGGGAACCGGGCGGGGGGGACGCCGATTGGGGAAGGGACTGCCGGGGATCTGCCGATTCGGCGGCATCAGTGGGTTTTGCGGGCGGCGCCTTGCCGGATCCTGGTCTGCCAGGGCCGGCGGCAGGAGCTCTTCCAGCCCCGCCTCCTTCACCTCTTCCACGGAGATGACGGCCTTGTCGGGGTCCAGCAGCGCTTTCAACCGCGCCAACTGCTCCTCCAGATCCGTCTTTTTGACTTCCAGCTCCTCCGCTGCTTTCTGGGCTGTTTCCAGGGTGTCATAGGCGTCCTTCCAGGTGTTTTTCTTGTCCTGGAGGTCGCCCTTGGCGGTCGCCACCGCCGTTTGCCGCTCCGCGGCAATGGTTTTCTTCTCCTTGCCCGAGGCGTCCTTTAACCCGGCCTCCGCCGCCGCGATGGCCTTTTGCAGCGGTCCGCCGTCGGCGGTCTGCTTCTCCAACTGCTGGATGATCTTCTCCAGCTCTTTCAGGAGGGCCTCAGCATCCGCCGTCTTGAATTCATCGTCGCAGAGGAGCTTGGCCTCCTGGGCCTGCTCATAGAGCTGCTGGGCCAGGAGCTTGTAGTCCTCGGCGGAACGGTCCCGGGTCTTGGCGTCGGTGGGTTTGGCGGGGGTGTAGTTGATGTCCTTGGAGATGTTGTCTCCCACCTCGCTCCAGGGAATGTCCACACACAGCATCTCCCGGTAGCCCAGGGTGGTGGTCTCCACCAGCAATCCGGACTGGTCCGCCACCAGGTCACCGTAAGTCTTTTTCATCACCGTGCAGCCGGTGAACACATAGGTCCGGGCCACCACGAAGGGGATGAACTGGTCGTGGTTCCGGGAGACGAACAGCATTACCGGCAGCACCAGGTCCGCGCCCAGGGGCATGGGATCGATGTAGTCCACGCCCACATACCGCTCCACCTCCAGGGTGAAGGGCTTGCTGATGGGCTTGCGGCGCATATGAACGTAGTCATTCAATCCGCCCTCCTGGATGAAGTCATACTCCAGTTCCCGCTCAAAGGCCCGCACGCTCTTGCAGGGCAGGTCGAACATCAGCTCAACGCGCAGCATGAAATTGAAATTGACCAGGGGATTTTTACCCTGATTCCAAACGACCCAGTTTTGATCGGTGATGCTGGCCATGGTGATGCCTCCTTGCCTTTACTTTCTGCCAAATTCCAGAATACTTTTCTCTTTTTTGCCCTTTTGACTGCCGGAGGGATTCAAGCTGCTGTTGATGGCGGAGATCTCTTCGCACCATTTCCGGCGGGTAGCGTGATCCAGCGCCAGGACCTCCTCAGAGCTCCAGTGGAAATAGTAGGAGATGAAGCCCATCTCCCGGTACAGCTCCGCCTTCGGATACAGCGTTATCCCTCTCGTGTAAAATTTATGGGGACCTCAAAGATCTTCCCGCAGTCCGGGCAGACGGCCTGCATGGTGGGCGGCTCCACGTTGTTGATGCGCTGGTACATATCCTGCAAAAAGGCCAGATCCGCCGTGAAGAACCGCTCCACGATGGAGGGGGCCAGGGTGCCCACGCCCTCCAGCTCCGTGATGACGGAGGAGAGGACCACGATGGTCAGGTAGGAGGGATTGGAGAGCACACGGGGGTCCCGGGTGGCCATGATCTCGTCACCGGCGGTGGCCAGACGCATCTTGCCCTTTTTGTGTATGTTCCCCTGCTGGTCGACATAGCCCTTGGGCAGCTCAAAATCATATACAGTCGTCATTTTTTCTTACCTCTCTGCCCGGGGAGGGCGGAGATCCCGCCCTCCCCGTTCCTTGTCATGCGTCCGCGGCTTAGGCGGGGATCTCCAGCTCCTCGTAGGCCAGCTCCACCGTCTCGATGGCCACCTCACTGGCGGAGGCGTTCAGATCGGGACCGGTGTACTTGGTGACCCAGGCCTCTTTCAGCTTCCACATCACGGGGCCATCGACGGCCTCGTAAGCGCTGTTGGGGGCGCCGTCACGGATGTCGATCAGCTCAATGATGACTTCCTTGCGGGGCATGGCGCCGCGGGTCTCGCTGACGCACTCCTCGATCCACTTCTTAAAGCTGTTGCCGATGGTGTAGCCCATCTTCAGGGTGATGTTGCCGTGCTTGACCAGGCCGGGGATCTTCACCGGCGCCAGAGAATGGGCGTTGCCCTGGCGGAATTCCACCACGTCCACGGTGGCCTCAATGCCAGTGACCTCGCTGAAGGCGGCCATGGTGCCGGTCAGACCGGTCACGGACACCAGGAAGTTCATTTTAGTCAACGGATAGGCCAGATTGGAGCTGTTCATTGTAGTAGCCATAGATCATTGATCTCCTTTATCATGTATTTTGGGGTGTGCCTTCCGGGTTATTCGGCGGCTTCGCTGCTGCCGCCGGCCTCAGAGGTGAACTGGGTCACACGGAAGATCACGAACTCGGCGGGACGGCTGGGAGCGATGCCGATCTCGCAGATCAGACGGCCGTTCATAATGTCATCCCGGCTCATGGTGCTGGGGCCGATGTCCACAAAGAAGGCCTCAGCGGGGGTCTCACCGGCCAGCATACCGGCACGGAACATATTCTCCAGGAAGGAGGAGACGGTCATCTGGACCCGGGCCCACAGAGAGGAGTTATTGGGTTCAAAGACCACCCAGTTGGTAGCGGCCTTGATGGACTGCTCCACATAGATGAACAGACGCCGCACGTTGACATACTTGAAGTTGGCGTTGGAGCTGACGGTGCGGGCGCCCCAGACACGGATGCCCTGGCCGGGCAGCGCGCGGATCAGGTTCACGCCGGCGGGGTTCAGAATGTCCTGCTCGCCGTTGTTGTAGCCAACGGACAGGCCCGTGCACTGCACGATCTCGTTGGCGGGGGCCTTGTGGACACCGCGGGTCACATCGGTGCGGGAGTACACACCGGCCACGGAGCCGGAGGGGGGCACGAAGCAGGGCTTCTTGGTGATGGGGTCAAACACCTGGACCCAGGGGTGATACATGGCGGCGTAAGTGGAGTCCACCATGTTGCGGTACTCCAGCACGTCGTTGACTTTCACCTTGTCCATGGGCACATCCAGAATGGCGAAGCGGTTCTGCTGGTTCTCGCAGTGGGCCACCAGGGAGATGACGACCTCGGGAATGGTGACGCCGGGGACGGCGATGATGCTGGCCACGGTGTTTTCCATGAAGGACTGGATGCCGGTGCGCTTGCCGGGGCCCTTGTCCTCGCCGATGTAGGTGCCGGCGTTCACGGCTTCCATGGTGCCGTCGCTGCCGCCGGTGAAGGCCAGGGTGCCGGCCAGCTTGCCCTCACCGAAGATCAGGCTCACGGGGTTGGCCAGCTCGGGAGCGGGGGCCACGTCCTCCACCGCCAGGATATTGCTGGTCTTGAGCTTTTCGGCGATGTAGTTGGAAGAGGTGGGGTTCAGGTTCAGACCGGTGTAGGCCTCGCTCTCACTCTCGTAGCGGACAGTGACGTCCATTTCCACGGAGTAGAGCACCGCCTTGGGCACCAGAGCGGTGTCCACGGGATCACCGGCGAAGGCCTGCTCAAAGGTGACGGTGTTTTCAAAGATGGCGGAGATCCGGTTCAGCTCCCCGGCGAACTCCACCAGGTCGCCCTCGGCAAAGCCGGCCACGGACTTGGCGGTGTAGACCAGGTCGCTCTCCTTGGCGATGAGCTGCATCTTGCGCTTATTCACGGTGGTCATGCTCACCAGGATCCGGTTGCCCCACTTGCCCTCGTTGGCGGCCCGCAGAGACAGGATGCCCGCCTTGCCGACAGCCATCTTGGCGTCCTCGGGGATGACACGGGTGACGAAGCAGCGGGTGCCGCCGTTGGTGAAGAACTGCTCCACCGCGAAGGGGAGATAGCGATAGTCGCCGTGGGTGTATTCGCTCAGGTAGCCGCCGAACTGCCGCTGGAAATCAGCGAAGCTGGTGACAAGAGAGGGGGCGCCCACGGTGGGACCCTTGACCGTCATGCCGACAAAGCCGGCAGTGCTGGTGCCAACGCCTTCAATGGCACGGGGAGAGGACTCGTATTCTTCCACATAGACACCGGGAGAAAGATATTCGGCCATAATTTGTTCGATTCCGGGCAGATCACCCGAAACCATCCTCCTTTCATGTTTGAACGAGATTGATTCGTAGGATCTATATTTTTGTGGTCGCCTGACC
>CAZFJB010000001.1:0-33665 GCA_964519775.1 uncultured Oscillibacter sp. | reverse complement strand
CCGGTCAGCCTTGCACAAGAGCGCAGATCGTGACGATGCTGTATCGTCTGCTGGGCGAATGATGTCGCGTCACCCGAACATCACACAGCGAAAATAAACTGAAAAAAGCAGTAAGGAACGGGAAAATCCCGTTCCTTACTGCTTTTTCTTTGGTGATGGAGTTATTCTCCCCATTTCTCCTTCTTGCTGGTCCGCGGTCAATGCTGGCAGCGGCGGAGCGCCGCAAATCCTTTTCCAGATAGGTTTTGTCCGCTGGCTTTCCCCTATGCATTGCGTTTTTTCCACGGCACGGCGATTTGAGCAGATGATTTTTAACAGGTGCGGTATGCGCTCCCGCTTACCGGATAAAGTTGGTCATGGCGCGGTGAGTGACGGCGGGCAGGGGGACTTTGCTCTCTGCCAGGACCTTCACCATCCAGGCCATATTGCGGCCCAGCTTGGCGGCCACATCCACGCCCTCCGTGTCCGCCAGCACCTCGCCGGGGTCCGCGCCGTGGGCCGCGCCCCAGTAATCGGAGGTGACGATGACCATTTCCATGCAGTCCATGGTGGCCAGCAGTTGGTGATAGGTCTCGCTGCCGCCGCTGCGGCGCAGGGTGCACAGCGCGCCGCCAACCTTGTGGCGGAACTGGTTTTCCCCGCAGGCCGCCGCCAGCATCAGCCGGTCCAGCACGCACTTCATGCCCCCGGCGATCCCCGCGTGGTAGACCGGCGAGGTCAGCAGGATGCCGTCCGCCTCGATGCACTTGGCAATGATGTCGTTGACACCGTCATCATCCATGACACAGCGGAGGGAACCGGTGTTCAGGCAATGATAGCAGGCCATGCAGGGATGCACATTGGCCCCGGGCTGGACCACCTCGAACTCCACGCCGGCGGCTTCCACCTCCCGGCGCACGACCTCCAGCAGTTGGGCGTTGTTCCCATCCTTCCGTGGGCTTCCGTTGATGGCTACGATCTTCATGGGCGCTCCTCCTTCTCGTTCTCCCGGCGGCGCCGACACATGGTCAGGGCTTCACCGCGGGGGGGTATTTCTACAGGTTATTTTACTATAGACCCGGCCCGGACGCAACCCGCAGTGCCGCAAAATGTGCCATGCCGTGGGCCTCGGAGCGGAACAATGGAATACGCTATTCCTCTTCCCGCCCGCTGCGGCGCAGAAAGTCCGTATAGATCTCCGCCACACGCAGCAGATCCGCGCGGGAGGTATGCTCGTTTTCCTCATGCGCGCTGCCCTCATCCGGCGGCAGCGTCGGTCCCCAGCCCACATGATTCGGGAAGGCGCTGCAATAGGTCGCGCCGGAGGCGTTCAGGCAGCCGGGGGCAATGCCGTGCGCCGCGCCGACCTCATTCATCAATCGGATGAAGGGGCGGTCCGGCTCGACCAGCATGGGCGTGGTCGCGCTGTCCAGCGCCACGCGGAATCCATAGTCCGGCGCAAGCCGCTCCAGCGCGTCGATCAGTTGCCGCGCGCTTACGCCCGGGCGGGAGCGGATGTTGATGTTCACGGACGCGATGCCGTTTTCAAGCGAAAGCACCGTCGGCGCGCAGACCGTCCGTCCCACACAGATGCCCCGATAGGTGTCGCTCCCATCATCCAGCCCCAGCGCCACGGCGGGCGTGGCACCGGAGAATTTCTCACGCAGAAAGCGCCACAGCGGCGCGTCTCCCGCCTGCTGGGCAAGGCGCAAAATGGCGTTATCACCCTTTTCCGGCGCGGATGAATGGACGGAAACACCGGTCGCGGAAAGCTCCGTGCCGTCCTTCCGCCGCAGATGGGCAAAGGAGGGCACCGTGTTGGCGCTGTCACCGGCGGCAAGTGCCGAAAGCTCCGGTGCCGCAAAGGACAGCTTGATGTCAACACAGCCCTTTTCCACGTTGTAAACAGGAAAGGCCGCATCGGGTGAGAAGCCGTAGTCCGGTGTGCCGAACTGTGCCTGATAATGTTCCATATCTGTCCATGCGCTCTCCTCGCCGGTGCCGATGATAAGGCGGATGCGCTTGCGCAGAGGCACACCCTCCAGCAGGAGCGTGTGCATGGCGTGCAGGCACTGGAGCACGGGACCTTTGTCATCCTCCACGCCACGGCCGTAAAATACGCCCGCGCGCTCGGTCAGCGTGAAGGGGTCGCTGTGCCACTTGGCCCGGTCGCCGATGCCGACCACATCAACATGGGCGAGAATACCCAATGTGATCTTGCCTGTGCCGATCTCGGCCCACCCGGCGTCGCCCTCCCGGGTGATGCCGGTGCGCATCCCCATCTCCCGCGCACGGGAGAGGACAAATTCCAGCGCCGCGCGGCAGGGTGCCTCCTCGCCTGTCAGCGAGGGGATTGCCACAAGAGCGGCAAGGTCACTGAAAAACTGTTGTTCGTTCATCCCAATTCCTCCGTCAGATGACAGGCGGCCAGATGGCCTGGGCCGATCTCCCGCAGCGCCGGCGATTCCTGGCGGCAGCGCTCCGTGCAGTGTTTGCAGCGGGAGGCGAATTTGCAGCCCTGCACGACTGCCGCCGCGTTGGGCGTCTCGCCCTCGAGCAGCTCACGCTTGCCGCCGCGCGCCTGTCCCGGCACCGGCATGATGTTGATCAGGGCCTTTGTATAGGGATGCGCAGCATGGCGCAGGATCTCATCCGCCGTGCCGAGTTCCATGATCCTGCCAAGGTACATGATGGCAATGCGGTCAGAGATCAGCCAGGAGAGGGACAGGTCGTGGGTGATGAAAAGATACGCAAGCCCCATCCGCTCGCGCTCTTCCAGCATCAGCTTGATAATACCGGTGCGGATACTGGCATCCAGCATGGATACCGGCTCATCCGCCACAACGAACTCCGGCTCCATCACCAGCGCCCCCGCGATGGCCACACGCTGGCGCTGCCCGCCCGAAAGGGCATAGGGATAGCGGTAGAGATAGTTCTCCGGCGGGGTAAGACCGGCGTTCTTCAGCGCGCGGGCGATGCGCTCAGCGCGATCAGCCGCATTATGGGCAAGGCCGTTCACATCCAGTGCTTCGCCAACGATGTCGGAGATATACATACGCGGATTCAGCGCCTGATAGGGGTCCTGATAGATCATCTGCGCCTTCCGGCGGAAAGCACGCAGTTCTCTGTCGCTGTCGCCGACCGGCTCGCCGTCGTAAAGGATGGAGCCGCCTGTGACCGGCGCGAGCCGCAGGACAGCCTTGCCGGTCGTCGTTTTGCCTGAGCCGGACTCCCCCACCAGTGAGAGGATCTCGCCGCGGTCGATCGTGAAGCTGACGCCGTCCACGGCTTTGAGGACCTTTTTGCTGCCGAAGAGCGTGCTTGCGGCACTGTCTCGGATGGGGTAATGGACCTGGAGGTCCTTTACCTCCACCAGTGGCTTTTTCCGCGTCATACCTCCACCTCCCTCAAATGACAGGCGACAAAGTGCTTTTCACCGATCTGGCGCAGCGCCGGCTCCTGCCGGTCGCAGTCCGCGCAGCGGCAGTGGCAGCGGGGATGGAAGCGGCAGCCCTTGGGCGGGTCGATCAGATCGGGCGGATAGCCCGGGATGCCGTCCGGAATGGTGCGTCCGGCGCTGACATTGGGGAAGCACTCGATGAGCCGGCGTGTATAGGGGTGGGCGGGAGATCGGAAAATATCGTCCACCGTACCCATCTCCACGATCTTGCCCGCGTACATCACGGCGATGCGGTCACAGGTCTCACCGAGAATGGAGAGATCATGGGTGATAAGGATCATCGCCATGCGCATCTCACGGCGCAGCTTTTCAAGCAGCTCCAAAATCTGCGCCTGGATCATCACATCCAGCGCGGTGGTCGGCTCATCGCCGATGATGAGCTTTGCGTTGCAGGCAAGCGCCATGGCGATCATTGCCCGCTGCTTCATGCCGCCGGAAAATTCGTGCGGATACTGACGCACACGCTCACGGGGGATGCCCACCAGTTCAAAGAGGTCGCCGGCCCGCTGCCACGCCTGCTCCTTCGTCAGCCCATCGTGGAGCATCATAGCCTCGGCAAGCTGCCAGCCGACACGCCTGACGGGATTAAAGGAATTCATCGCCCCCTGAAAAATGATGGAAACATCCTTCCAGCGGTGCGCGCGCATTTCCCTGTCCGTCAGTTTGTGGTAGTCCACGCCGTCCACAAGGATCTCGCCGCCATGGATATAGCCCTCCTTCGGCAGAAGGTTGCAGATGGAAAGAGCGCTGGTGCTTTTACCGCAGCCGGACTCCCCCACCAGTCCCAGGCACTCCCCTGCCTCTACTTCGAAGCTGACACCGTCCACGGCCCGCAATTCGCCCGCAGCAGTGTGGAAATAGGTCTGTAAATTCTTTACTTCCAGCAGTTTCACGGCCCTCACCTCGTTTCCAGCCTGGGGTTCAGGATCTCATCAAAGGCGTAGCCCATCAGCGTAAAACTCAGGGCTACCAGAATGACGCATATGCCGGGAGTGATGAAGTACCACCACGCGCCATTGGTCATGGCACCGGTGGAGTAGGCATCGTTGAGCATCGTGCCCCAGCTTGGGTTGGTGGGATCACCAAGGCCGAGAAAGGCCAGCGAGGTCTCGGTGAGGATGGAGCTGGAGATGATGAGGATACTCTCGGAAAAGACCAGCGGGAACACATTCGGCAGGATGTGGCGGGTCATGATGTGCCATTTGCCCGCGCCGAGCGACACTGTGCGCTCAACATACTGCTGCTCCTTGACAGAGAGTGTCTGCGCGCGGATGACACGGGCAGTGCCTGCCCAGCCCGTCAGGCCAATGACAAGGATGATGTTCCACATACTGTTGCCAAGGATCGCCGCCAGCACCATGCAGAACGGCAGCCACGGCAGCACAAGGAAAAAATCGGTAACACGCATCAGCAGCATATCCACCCAGCCACCCAGATAACCGGCGGTGATGCCGATGAGCGTACCCAGCACCATGGAGATAACGGTGGCCGTTGCGCCAACGAAGAGCGATGAGCGCGCCCCGCTCATGAGGTAGGCAAGAACATCCCTCCCCTGATTGTCCGTACCCAGCAGATGGGCAGCGGAGGGGGGATTGAAGATCTCCGCGCGGCTGGCGGCAATGTCGGTGGTCTTGAAGGGCATCACCATCGGGCCAAACACCGCCATGAGGACGAAGAAGGCAATGATGGCCATGCCGATGCGCGCCATGCGATTGCCGCAGGCGCGGCGGACAAACGCGCGTCCGCGGCGGCGGCGCAGCGTGCGCCGGAGCGCGCGGCTCTCAGAGGAAAAATCCATCTTCTCTGCGCCTCCTTTCAGTTTTTGACCCGGGGGTCGATCAGGGCATACAGACTGTCGGTAACGAAATTCGTCGCCACCACCGCGACAGTCGTGATAACGAAGCAGCCCTGCAAGAGCGGATAGTCACGCCGGATCAGCGCTTCGTACATGAGTTTTCCCAACCCCTGCCACGAAAAGAGCGTTTCCAGTTGGATCGCGCCGCCCACCACCATGGAAAGGTTCATGGCAATGACGGTGATCATCGGCAGCATGGCGTTTGGCATCGCGTGTTTGAGAAGGATATAGCGCGGAGAAAAGCCTTTGGCCCGGGCGGTGGTGATGTAGTCCTCGGTCAACACATCGATCATGGTGCTGCGCATCAGGATGGCGTAGCTTCCCAGCATTAAAACGCCCATGCACAGCATCGGCAGGATCATGTGGCGCAGATAGTCCCGCACATAGCGCCAGCCGACATAGTGGGTGCCGGCAGTGGTGATGCCGCCGGTGGGGAACCACCGAAGTCCCACGCAAAAGACGAAGATCAGCACCATGGCGAACCAGAAGGTCGGCATGGAGTACAGCACCAACGATCCGGAGAGCAGACCGGTATCCACCGCCGTGCCCCGCTTCCACGCGCAGATCACGCCCACGAAAAGTCCCAGCACAATAGCGATCAGTTCTGCCGCAATGAGGAGAATGACCGTGTTGGGGATGCGGCCGGCAATGATGGCGAGCACGTTCTGCTTGCCGTCATAGGTATTGAAGGCGTTGCCGAAGTCGCCGGTGAGCAGGCCGCGCATATAGATAGCAAACTGCGTCATAAGGGGCTGATCCAGCCCCGCCTCGGCGATCAGACGGTCCTTCACCGCCTGTGAGGTGGTACTTTTGGCAATGATGGTCTCCGCGTTTCCGGGCATCACGCGGAAAAGGAAAAAGTTGAACGCCACCACGAAAAGAATGGTAACGAGGGCGAAAAAGAGTTTTTTGAGGATCCGCTTGGTCAATTTTTTGCACCTCCGGGTAACATTTAGGCAACGGGGTGTGCCGCGGCTGCGGCGCACCCCGTCTATCGGTATTCGGCGTTATTCCGCTGGCTTTACATGGACATAGGTGTCGATACGCTCGTTGCCGAAGAGGCCCACGCCGTTCGTGGCATAGCCCGTCCAGTTCCTGGAGATGGCCTGTACGCTGAGATCATAGCAGATGACCGTATAGGGGGAATCGACATAGAGAATGCGCTGGCACTCCTCGATGGCGGCGGCCCGTTCGTCGGGATCGACGGTGGTGAGGACGATGTCATAGGCCGCGTCGAAATCGGGATTTGAATAGCTTGTAGTGGAGTAGCCCAGAGTCTCCCAATCCTGGAAGAGGCAGAGGATCATGCCCGGGTCAGCGTCGCCGCCCCAGCCATCAAGATAGAGCTGCCAGTCGGGATTGCCGTCGCAGCAGGTATCCCACATCGTGACCTTCTCAAGCGTTGACCACTTGATCTCAATGCCGGCCTTGGCGCAGTTGGTGATCATCATGTTCACCACGGCGGACTGCCAGGAGCTGCGCTCGGAGGCAGTGATAAGCTCAAGGCTGAGGGGTTCGCCGTTGCGCTCACGGATGCCGTCACCATCGGTATCGAGATAGCCGGCCTCATCCAGCAGGGCGTTGGCCTTGTCGGTACTCAGCTCACGGAAGATGTCGGTCGGGGGCGCATACTTGTAGCCGGGATTGTTGATGATGCCGTAGCCGACCTCGGCAAGGCCGCCGTAGCCCATCTCCACCGCGTTCTCACGGTCAAAGCAATAGTCGATGGCATAGCGGATGACCGGATCACCTGTGACCTCGTTCATCAGGTTGTAGGCAAGGTGCTCCTCGCTGAAGCCCTCATAAAGCTCCACATAGAAGCCGGGATCGCTGCTGAGCTTATCGTACTGCGTGCGATCCAGCTCATAGCAGGCATCCACCTCGCCCAACTGCATGGCCTGCGCCATGGTGTCGTAATTATCGTACAGGGTAAAGACCAGCACATCGACATAGGGCTTATCCCCCCAATAGCTGTCGTTGCGGACAAAGGCGACATTGCCGTTGATGCTGCGCTCGGCATCGTAGATAAACGGGCCGGAGCCGACGAGCGTGTCCGGCTCATAGGAGAAGATGTCATCCACACCGCTCCAGATGTGCTCGGGCAGGATGGGAATGATCTGATAGAGCATATCGGGCTTCGGGGCCTCACAGTGGAAGATGACGGTATAGTCATCGGGACACTCGATGTCGGCAAAGCCGCTTGCGTGCGTGGAGTACATATAGCTGTCGATCACGTTTTCGTATGTCCACTTCACATCAGCGGAGGTAACGGCCTCGCCGTCGGAGAAGACGGCATCGTGGCGCAGATTGAAGGTCCAGTCAAGGCCGTCATCGCTGCAGGACCAGCTCTCCGCAAGGCGCGGGACGGCGTTGAAATCGTCATCATAGGCGATCAGCGAGTCATAGCAGAAGTTCAGGAAATCATAGACCATGCTGGACTCGGTGGTGAAGGGGTTGAGCGTATCGTAGCCGCTGTTGATGGCGACCTTGAAGATGACCTCGTCATCGACCGTTCCACTCTCACCGCTGCCGCCGCAGCCGGCGCATACGCCCAGCACCAGCAGTATGGTCAATACCATTGCAGAGATCTTTTTCATGGGGATTCCTCCTTTTATATCAGGTAAATATTCTCTTTTTCGCGGGCGCTCACTCCGTTACACCGCTCTCCAGCACGGTGAGGCGCTTTTCCGTCGCGTCCAGCCGCACCCGCACGCCCAACGGCAGCGTGGCAAGATCCCCGGTGTGTCCCAGGGGCAGGCCGTACAGCGTCGGTATATTCAGTGGCTTCAGGTAGTATTCAAACACCTCTTCCACCGTAACGTCCGAAAGAAAACCGGGTTTATAGTCGTAGGGAACGCAGCCCTTACATTCCCCGATGACCACGGCGGCCACGCCGTCCAGCACACCGGCATTGCGCAAATGGCTCATATTGTGGTCCATCATCCACGGCTCGGTGTCTATATCCTCCAGCAAAAGCACCTTTCCCCGGGTGTCCGGCTGGAACGGTGTGCCCAGGCTTGCGCACAGCAGCGTCAGATTGCCGCCGATCAGCTCCCCCTCCGCCGCGCCGCCGACAATGGTGTGCAGCCATTTCTTCGAATCGCTCAAAGGAATGTCCCCCAAAGGCGCGGTGGTGGTCAGCGCCTTGAAGAACTGCTTTTTCGTATAGTCACTCAGCTCCTCCGGATTGAAGCGGGCGATACCCGGTCCGTGGAAGGTCACCACCCCTGCCAGCCGGTTGATGGCAAGGTGCAAGGACGTGATGTCGGAAAAGCCGGTGAAGATCTTGGGATTTCGTCGGATCAGGTCAAAATCCAGATGTCGGATGATCTGTGCGCTTCCGTAGCCGCCGCGGGCGCAGCACACGGCATCAATGGCAGGTTCCGCGAACATCGCGTTGATGTCGGCGGCACGCTCAGTCTCCGATGCGGCGACAAAGCCCTTTCGCAGGTCAACGTGTGGCGCGATGACCACACGGAAGCCCAGCTCCTCAAGATACGCTCTGGCCCGCGGCAGCTCCGACGGAGACTCGGCGGGGCTTGCAGGCGCGACGATACCGATGGTCGCACCGGGAGCAAGCAGCTTTGGTTTCAGCATAGATATTCCTTCTTTCCTGGCGCAATCTGCATAACCAGTTTTAAAAAACGGATAATTATGCATTTCACACGAAAAGTATAAACCTCGGGGTAACCCCGAGGTCAATACCTTTTTTTATAAAATTTTATTCGATCACGGCATATATGCAGTAGATCGCCTTCCGTTTTCCGCCGGCAAAGTAATTGGTATTCTCATGACCGTAGAATTTTCCGCTCAGACGGATGCCGTTGGCGGCGGCATAGTCCAGCATCGGCTGGAGCATTTCCATGGGATCATCACTGTAATACGTCTCCGTGATCAGGCAGCGCGGCTCCTGCTCTTCGATCAGGTCCCCATGCATATTGGAGGGCTTCAGCCGCACAGAACCGCTGAAGGAGAGATAGCGCTCCATGTGGGGCTGGGGGTCATTGCGGTCATAGGAGAATGAGAGGGACATATCCATCCAGTTCCCACGCTCAAAGTCAAAATTGCTGCGAAGATACTCCGCCATATGACGGCTGCTGTCATAGCAGCCCCGGCAGCGATAGCTTGGCGGCATCGGTCCTGTGCGAAATGTACCCAGGCTCCGCATCTCCTCCATATGCAGTTCGCTCCACCGCTGCAGCTCCCCCAGCGTATCCATCTTTTCTCGGATCTCGGCGATCAGCGCGCTTATGCGCCGCTCAATGACCTGCTGGATGTCCTCCAGCGGCATTTCATCCACCATGATGGCCTTGATCTCTGGTATAGTCAGCGACATACTGCGGTAAAAAAGGATGTCCGTCAACCGCAGCAGATCCTCAGAGGAGTATTCCCAATAGCCGTTGTTCTCATTGCGGTGCGGAGTCACAAGCCCCTCGCGGGCATAGTGTCGAATGGCCTCCGTGGTCATGTTCAGTGCCTTGGATATTTCGTTGGCAGTCAGATACATAACTGCTCCCCCTCTTCCCGGATCTTTTCTCAAGTTTACAACGCCGCGAAAAAAATGTCAACGCGCCCCGCGCCGCAAGCCGCAGCCGCCGAACGGCTCCGGTAAAAACAGGAAATCCCGATCGATCAGAGTTTTCCGAACAAAAAGCAGCCCATGCTCCAATAAGAAGTTTGAAGCATGGGCCGCGTTCATTCATTCAATGATATCGCCGACATAGCGCAGCATTTCAATGCCAAGCGCGTCCTCCAGCCGCAGGTAGGGCGCGCGATTGCGCAGTCCTTGTCCAAGGCGCATATTGTGTCTGCTCGATCCAAGCAGGAAGACGCGGTCTCCCTTTTTGAGTCTGGCCGTGGAGACGGGCTTGCCGTCCTCCGCCGCACAGGTAGCCATAAAATCAGGGAAGGTGAACTTTCTCTCGCCGTCCGGACCGTCCATCGACATATACTCATTGCAGAATGTCATCGTGTAGACTTCGCCCGCATCGGTCGTGATCGTAAAGCGGCCGTAGTCAAGGGCATTTTTCGTCTCGATCAGAATGTCGCCGACAACGCCCTGGGCAACGATC
This sequence comes from uncultured Oscillibacter sp., assembly GCA_964519775.1. Classification (GTDB taxonomy): domain Bacteria; phylum Bacillota; class Clostridia; order Oscillospirales; family Oscillospiraceae; genus Oscillibacter. The sequence goes on along the minus strand of CAZFJB010000001.1, from coordinate 23,299 downwards.
TGTCCGCCAATGGTATCGCAGACAGCCTGAAGCTTCTGCGTGACGCTCCCCTCCCGCGCAAAGCTCTCACCAATGCACCGCGCAAAAGAGTATGCGCCGGGAGCCGCTGTCTTCTTCATCCACGCATAGTCGATCGGGTTGCGCGCGACCGCGACCATTCCACCGGCATTTGCCGCGCTGGTGCGAATGATGTTCGCCGCGGCATCCACGGAGGCGATCACACTCGCTTCCACATAGTAATTCTTTTCCCGCTTTCCACCCGCGCAGACCTGAACAACAACGCCGCCGCGCTTTTCAAGGCCGAGCGAGCCCATGGAGCCGAACGGATGCGCGCGGCCGTCGCAGGCCGCGTCCACCACGGGGATGCCGCAAAGCGAAGCCGTCATCATGGGGCAGAAGGAGGAAAGCGCGCCGATCTCACACGGAAGCAGGCCCACGACCTCCCCCTGAGGGACACGCGGATCTTCCTTCTGTTTTTGCTTGAACAGCGTGATGATCCTTGCATAGGTATCGTCATCGCAGTGGCTCTCGGTCGAGGCCGGAGAGCCGACCGGGGAGATCGTGAGGAACAATCCCTCCCGCGGCACCTCGTCCAGCGAGACCAGTTCCACGCCCTTCGGCACCGCCTTTTCGATGATGCTCTTTCCGACAGCATCGTCTCCGCCTCCGCCGCAGCCGAGGAAGAGGCTGCCGCTCAAAATCTTTTCCGCATCTCCTTTGGTGAGAATGATGCTCATATCATGTTCCTCCTTCGTTCGAAAAATGATTCCCATTTTTCCCACATCAGACCGTAAGCGCCCGGGACGGAAACGGCAGGGGCTGCAGTTCCCGCCCGGACGCCCACGGCTGGTACTAAACGGCTTTGTTTACTAACTTATTTTTTCTTCGCAAGGCCGAGCGTTGCAGTGAAGAAGCTGTAGAGCGCAGAGCCTGCCAGCGCGCCGGCGCCGAGGATGGTGAGGATCTGGCGATTCTCCTCATTTCTCTTTTCAAGGATGTAGCGCAGGAGCAGCGCGAGGATAATGGTAAGGCCATTGAGCGTATTGCCGACCAGGATACCGGTGGCAAAGAGGATACCGACCTGTCTGTGGCCAAAGGCGAGCTGAATGATCGCGCCCGGCACCGCCCAGATCAGCAGCCACTTGGCGATCTCCGGCGTCGTGCCGGCAGCGATGGTGGAAACATAGGTTCTCGAAACCGGCGCGAAAATGTCCTGGCCGAAGTAGTTGTTGGCGAAGATGAGCATCATGACAAACGCGACGGCAAAGCCGAGCAACTCCGCATACCACTGCTGCTTGCGGCCAAACAGCTCCAGTTCCTTGTCCTTGCCGCAGCCGCGGAGGATGTAGCCGGTCTTCAGGTCATAGCCCATATCGGAGAAGCACGGGCCGGTCGCAGCCGTGTAGGCGACCAGAATGCCGAGAGGCAGCGACGGGAAACCGATCAGCATACCGATGATCAGGAACACGAAGGCCGTGGCAAAGCCGGGGAACCAGCCGGAATGCATGGCGGCGATACCGACCATGATCTCGGAAACGAGCGCGGCGACCGCGGCAAACAGCACCCAGAGAATGAACATACCGATGCTCATCTCATAGAGGAAGCCGCTGACGATGGCAATGCCAAGCGCCACGGCCGCGTAAGCGACATAGCCCCAGCCCATCGCGTTGCGCATATCCTTCATGCTGGAGGTGAAGCGGGAGACCGCGGAGGAATTTTCGTCGTCCTTCTTCATCAGCATACGGGCCGCCTGATACAGGGAGACCATGCCGGCACCGATCATCAGGCCGTGGCCGAGGTAGGTGACCGCCAGGGAGCCGCTGTCGAAACCGGCGCCGAACAGTTCGGAGACAAAGGTGAAGCTGTGGCCGAAGAGCGTAAAGCCGATGCTGTTCGTCTTCACAATGCCGATCACAAGGCTGCCGATACCGAGACCCATCATGGCGGCAAAGTTGCCGAACCAGGAAACACCAAGGAGATCCATCGGAAGGCCGATCGCTTTACCGACAATGCCCATGCCCATACCAACGAGCAGGAGCAGCGCGCGCTTGCCCTTACGGACGACCGCGAGGAGCGTCTCCGCGGTAGCGACACCCGGAGGCCATGCGCCTTCGGCGGGGAACATCGGCGTATCAAAGCACTTGTAGAGGATCGTGGCGTCGATGGCAGTCGCCAGCGTGACGCCGATGAGCATGGGGATCATCAGATCGTTCCGCCCCATCAGCAGCGGCACGCCGACCGTAAGGAACATACAGTTGGCGATCGAGAAGGTGGCGCCGGAGATGGAAGTCTGGATCAGATTCTGACGGTGGACGCTGCGCAGCTTCGAAAACTTTGCGATCGGGATACGGGAAATGATGATCGCGATGAGCGCGCCGACCAGAGAGGTGTTCGGTGTGGTGCCCGTATTCGCGATCAGTTCAAGGCCGATGATGCAGCCGAGAACGCACATCAGCACGTTCAGCACCAGCAGCCCGGGCTCCCACAGTTTCGGATGTTCCGCGGCAGTAATATTCAACTGCTCCAGATCCTGGGTCTTTTTCTCATTGTCCATTGGGTCTCCTCCTTGTTCTCTGCCCGTCGCCCGGTTTTCACTTTGGGGATATGCAGATTCGGGACAAGCGAGCGAATAATACGCATTTTCCGCACACAAGAAAATGTTACACGCACATTATAGGTTAGCTTATGAAAAATGTCAATATCTTGACTCTTGCGCAAAAATATAGTAGAATCTCCTCGAAAAAAGTTTAATATGCCGCTGTGCTTTATCCATCTTTTACAGTGCGCGTTGGTTTTTATATGCATTTATTCCGGAATAAGAAATCATTTTTTCGATATGTGGAAAAGCGATTTCATTTCCACGATTTGTGCGTATTTATCGATATGAAAAAATTTTCCGCCGTCGGTCGATCCTTCGGAAAAGGCAGACAGATCTCACCCCGCCACACGGAAAAAAAGCCCGCCGCAGATCACTGCGGCAGGCTGTAAAAGTTTTACTCCGTATCCATTTTTTCCTGCAAAAGCGTTTGCAGCTGGCGGAGCTGCGCCAGACATTCTTCGATCTCTTCTCTGCCCGTCTCGCCGATCACCCCGCTCGTGCAAACTCCCCCCGCGATCTCGCGGGAGATGTTGAAGATCGGCAGCGCGAGGGCCCACACGCCCTTTGTCAGCATTCCCTCCGTGTAGTCATAGCCACGTGCCCGAATGGCGTCCAACTCCTGAAGCATCGCGGCCTTTGCCGAGCGCTCAATGAAGAGGGAGTCCACATAGGCGTTCCTCGCATCCTCCGGCATATAGGCCAGGAGGATGCGCTGTGAGGCCCCCAGATGCAGCGGTGCCGAGCGGCCCGTGTATGTCATATCCCGGTCGTCCTTCAGCGTGTTGATCCGCGCGACCACCACCGCCCGATTGTCAAACGGCGCGGAGATGATAATGCTGTGGCCCGTTTGCCGTGCCCAATCCCAGATCAGGTCGTATCCGACCCGAACGATCTTCTGTCCGTTCATGCCGGTCAGGCCGAGGAGGACCGCCCGATCGCCGATGAAATAGAGCTTGCTCCCCCGAAGCTGCTTCACGAAGCCATGCTCCATCAGCGTATAGAGTAATCGAAATGTCACCGATGGGCTCAGTCCCGTTCGCTTAGCGATGGCGGTGAGAGACAGCGGTTCCCCTTTCATAAAGCAGTTCAGGACATCCAGCGCGCGCCCTGCGGTCTGCATGTAGCTTGCGTCTGGCTCATGTTTCATGGCCCACCTCCTGATTCGAATCGATCTACCCTATCACCTCGTTATCTTGATACTCTGTCAGTCTAACGCACTCAGCCCGTTTTGTAAAGCCCCATCCAACATTCAGGGCAGAGCCGTTCAGTCTTTTAACAGCTTCTGTATACCGCGGCATATAGCCATTTTTCAGAAGGAGGATCGTTAGCATGAAAAAAATCGGATTGATCACCATCGGGCAAAGTCCTCGCGCCGATGTCATTGCAGACATCGGTCCGCTCTTCTCCCCGGACGTCACGCTTTTGCAGGCCGGCGCGCTGGATGGCCTGACGGCGCAGGACATCGCGGCATTCGCCCCCGCTCCCGGGGACTATGTGCTCATCTCCCGTCTCCGTGACGGAAGTTCCGCTGTCTTTGCCGAAAAGTTTATCCTCCCGCGCCTTCAAAACTGCATCGACCTTCTGGAAGAGCAGGGCGCGGAGCTGATCCTGTTTCTCTGCACCGGCAGTTTTCCCTCGTTCCTGAGCCATGTTCCGCTGGTCTTCCCCTGCCAGGTTCTCAACGGGATCGTCCCCGCGCTTTCCAACCATTCCAGCATCGCGGTCGTGACTCCGACACCGGAGCAGGAAGCGCAGTGTGCGGAGAAATGGCAGAACTATGTCGACAGCGTGCTGGTCGTCCCCGCCTCCCCCTACGGCGACCCCAAAGAGCTGGAGCTTGCCTGTGAGCGCATCGCCGGTTCGTCGGCTGACCTTGTGGTGCTTGACTGCATCGGCTATACGGCGGCTATGAAGGACTATGTGCGTGAGCGCACGGGAAAGCCTGTTATCCTCTCGCGCACCATTGCCGCGCGCGTTGTGATGGAATTACTGGCCTGAACCAAACAAAACAAATTGAAGAAAGAAGGCGTGGATCCATGAATCTGGTAGAGATTGGAAAATCCGTACTGACCACCTGTATGGATGTAAAGGCAGGCGAAAGCGTTCTTGTGATCACGGACGATGAGAAGTATCCCATCGGCGAGGCACTCTACGAGGCCGCCAAGGAGCTTGGCGCAGACGCGCTGTTGGTGACGATGCGGCCGCGCGAGGTCTCCGGTCAGGAGCCCCCTGCCGCGATCGCCGCCGCGATGGCGGCTGCAGATGTTATTCTTTGCCCGATGAGCACCTCCATCACCCATACAAATGCCAAAAAGGCCGCGGTAAAAGCCGGCGCGCGTGTTGCCACCATGCCCGGCATCACGGAATCCATGTTCCGCCAGGGTGCCATGACAGCGGACTATTCCACCGTCATGGATCTGACGAACCGTGTGACAGAGCTTCTCACTCAGGCAAAGACAGCACGGATCGAAAAGAACGGTCATGTCCTCACGCTCGACCTGAACGGCCGCCCCGGTATCCCCAGCCCCGGCGTCTACCGGGAGAAAGGGCAATCGGGCAATCTCCCCTCCGGTGAGGCTTACATCGCTCCGCTGGAGGACGGTTCCAACGGCTCCATGGTCATCGACGGCAGCATGGTCGGCGTTGGACTGCTGCGTGAGCCGCTCACGGTCAGGGTCGAAAATGGAAAGCTGCAAAGTATCGACGGCCCCGACGCCGACAAGCTCTCCATCCTGCTTCGAAACGACAACAACCGCACTCTCTGTGAGCTCGGCATCGGCACGAACTACGCCGCGAAGCTCATCGGCGTGATCCTTGAGGACGAGAAAGCATATCACACCGTGCACATCGCCTTTGGCACCAACAATGGCTTTGGCGGCACGAACAAGGCCGACTGCCACATGGACGGCATCATCAAAAATCCCACACTGTATCTGGACGATCAGCTCATCATGGAGAAGGGCGAATTCAGGATCTGATCTATCGGAAGCAAGCGCGCCTCTCCCCGGTCGATCGTTCCCCGCATTTCACAAAGAGCATATCTGCGCAGAAGCTTAAAAGAATGAAAGGAAGGTATTATCATGCTGCTCAAACAAATCATTGATGTCTATGAACTTCTCGACAACGGTCAGGTAGACGGCCAGGCGGTCGTTGATTTCCTCAAAAACATCGACCCCGAAGCCAATGTCGAGACCTATCCGCTCACCGGTCCGCGCGGGACCACGCATATGCTCAAGGTCCGCATTCCCGGCTCGAACGGCAAGTCCTCCGGCGGCCCCGTCCCGACGCTCGGCATTCTCGGCCGTCTCGGCGGTCTCGGCGCGCGGCCTGAAATGATCGGCTATGTTTCCGATGGTGACGGCGCGCTTGCCGCGCTCGCCATCGCCGCGAAGCTGCTCGACATGAAAAACAAGGGCGATGTGCTGCCCGGTGACATCTTCATCTCCACTCACATCTGCCCGGACGCGCCGACCAAGCCGCATGATCCCGTCCCCTTCATGGGCTCGCCGGTGGAGATCTATCAGGTCAACCAGGAGGAGGTCTCGCCGGAGCTGGACGCCATCTTCTCCATCGATACGACCAAGGGCAACCGTGTGATCAACACCCGCGGCTTCGCGATCTCCCAGCCCGTCAAGGAAGGCTATATCCTGCGCGCGAGCGAAGGCCTGCTGGACATTATGCAGCGCACGACCGGCAAGCTCCCCTATGTCTTCCCCGTCAATATGCAGGATATCACTCCTTACGGCAATGATGTCCACCATATCAACAGCATCATGCAGCCCTGCACCTGCACCGACGCGCCCGTTGTCGGCGTTGCCATCACAACCGAAACCATGGTCCCCGGCTGCGCGACCGGGTGCAGTCACTTTGCCGATGTGGAGGAGGCCGCGCGCTTCGTGCTCGAGGCTGCTAAGTCTTACGGCCGCGGCGAGTTTAAATTCTACGACGAGGCCGAGTTCGCCCACATGGTCGAGCTGTACGGCTCGATGAAGCAGCTCCAGACGCTCGGCAAGAAGTAATGCTGTCGTCTACCCGCAGACAGGTACGTGGAAGCGCGGCCGCCGCGAGCGGCGGTTCCTGACACGGAGATATCCCGCTGTTGACGTCAAAAAGGGAGGACAGGCTTATGCCTGTCCTCCCTTTTTGTGCTCGTGCTTTTGACGTGGTTTTGATTTCCAATGCGTGGAAACCTCAGACAGGTCCCCTCCCCCACGTCCTTCCATACTGCCGAAAAATCATTCCGCGCATGGGCAACGTCCAGGGCGCGATATAGTTCCCTGATCCACTACGGCGCAAAGCGGTTATTTCATCCGCAGGAACTCCGCCACCCGGCGGTTCTCCGCGATCTGATTCAGCACATCCTGCTGGTGGTGCCGGGTCGCGCAGATATATAGACAGTCAATGATGGTGTTCTGCACGATACGGGTGGAGACCATGACCGCCGTGGGTGCGTAATGGATGATCGAGATATCAGAGGCACGATCCAACGGGGTCTGCGTCTGGGTTGTGATGCTGATGGTCTTGGCCCCGTTTCGCTGGGCCTCCTCAAAAGCCTTTACCACGGCTGTGGTGCGGCCGTTGCGGGAGATGCCTACAAAGACGGTCCCCGGCTCTGCCATCCGGGCGGCGATCTGCATAAATTCCGGGTCTGTCTCCAGGATCGCGGGCATACTCACACGGAACAGACGAACATAGAGGCTCTCCGCCACACCAGCGGAGGTACCCATACCGCAGACGACGATGCGCTTGGCATCACGGATCAGCTCCGCCGCGGCACTGATGGTGGAGAAGTCGATCTGCTGCATGGCTGTCTGCAGAGTGGAAATATTGCGGATGAACACATTCTGCGCGACGGATTCCATGGAGTCATCATCCTTGATCTCCTCAAAAAAGGAAGGGAGCGGAGAGGCGACTGTGTGCTTCACCAACTGGATCCGCAGATCGCTGAAGCCGGACAAGCCGATCGCGCGGCTGAAGCGGACGATGCTGGCTTCAGAGACAGAGAGATCCTTGGCCATCTGCTGGATGCTGTTGTTGATGGCGCGGTTTGGGTCCTCCATAATATATGTGGCGATCTTCTGACCGACCTTAGAAAAAGACTCATACTGCGTCTGCATGATCAGCAGGGGATTCTTTTCCAAAATAAAGCACCTCCCGAACACAAGAAACATTTTTCACATCATACCATACAATCCAAAAAAAGGAAATCAAAAGTTGGGTACAATATGCACAAAAGCGAAAAGAAATTTTATTGCATAATTAAGTATTGAAATAAAACTTATTTCATTGTATCATGATAGTATGCTAACATGAATTTAACGTGTGTGGTGATGTCACATGATCTTTTTAGGAACCGGAGCAGCCGAAATGATCCCCAACCCCATGTGCGGATGCGATGTATGCAGACGCGCGCTTGCCAGCAAAGATCCCCGTGAAAAGCGAAATCGCACAGCGTTTCTGCTGGATGAGGAGAATCTTATTGACTGCGGCGCGGACGTGCTGCCCGCCTGCGTCAAAGAGGGGATCTCCCTGCAAAATCTGAAGCGCATCTTCCTGACCCACAGTCATTTGGATCATTTTAATTCAGCGACTATGGAAAATTTGCAGATGTGCATCACAGAGGCACCACGTCTGGAGATCTATCTTTCCCCGGCGGCATATGATGGCTTTACGCGGCTTGGAGAAGTGCTGGCCGCCCAGACGTACACCAACTTCCCCGTCACTGTGAAACGGTGGCCAACACAGTGCACCTTCATCCCGGTAGAACCCTTCAGGGAGTTCCAGGTGGATGACATGATGGTATCCGCGGTATATGGGCGGCATCCCGGTATGTTTGAGGGAGAGAACAGTTTGAACTATCTGTTCCGGCGAAACGGCAAAACCATGTTCTATGCCTGTGACACGGGCCTGTTCTATCCAGAGGCCTTTGAGTACCTGAAGGATTTCCGGCTGGATACGCTGATCATAGAGTGTACCTTCGGCAAGGCTTCCCAGTCTCGTGACAAACAGCATATGAATCTGGAATTTTTGCGCGAGACACTGGAGCAGCTGACCGCTCAGGAGACCATTGATGCCGAGACCTCCATTTATGTGACCCATATCGGGCACAAGGGCGGGCTGCTCCACTCAGAGCTTGAGGCCCAGCTTCATGAGCTTTACGCCGGGCAGATCCGCGCGGCGTATGACGGATTGCGGATCTGAGACCGCGGGATCTGACAGAAAATGAGGTAGACGAGTTAAAGGAGTTGAGAAAATGTTAAAGCCTCAGAGAAGCTCCAATACATACCGACTCAAGCGGACAGCCAACGTGGTGAAGAGGTTCCTGATGAACCCCATGAACATCCTGCTGATCGCGTGTCTGGTAGTTCTGGGTATCCTGATGGTTTATCCCCTGGTGGAGATCATCGACACGACATTCTCCGTAGCCCGCGGCGAATCCGCCGCGCTGAAAATGGATACCGGCGCCTTCACGGTGTATTACTGGAATCGCTGCTTGTTCTCCAATGTCAGCAAGACCCTGTTCTTCAAGCCGTTTATGAACTCTCTGACCGTGGCGTTTTTCTCCACGATCTTCAGTGTTCTGATCGGCGCGCTGGTGGCTTGGCTGCTGATCCGGTCCGATATACCCGGCAAGAAGTTTTTTAACCTGGCCATCCTGATCCCGTATATGCTGCCAAGCTGGTGCAAAGCAAAGGCCTGGGTCGCCGTGTTCCGTGTGAAGAGCCTGGGCGGTTATTCAGGTCTGCTGGAATCCATCGGTATTCCGGTGCCTGAGTGGCTCAGTTATGGTGTGGTCCCCATCATCTGCGTGTTCGTCATGCACTATTACGCATACTCTTTCCTTCTGGTATCAGGCGCGCTGAAGTCTGTTAACAGCGAGCTGGAGGAGATGGGCGAGATCACCGGCGTCAGCCGTGTCAAGATCCTGACCAAGATCACCATGCCGCTGGTGCTGCCCACCATCCTGTCCGCCACGATCCTGACTCTGTCCAAGACCATGGGCGGCTACTTTATTTGCTTCTATCTGGGCGGACCTGTGGGCTTCAAGAATCTGTCCGTCATCATGAAGGACTACATCTCCGGCACCAAATATCAGAACGTTGGCTACTGCGTAGCCCTGGTCATGATCGCTATCTCCGCTGTCGCGCTGCTGCTCAACAGCATTGCCGTGGGCAAGCGCAGGAGTTATGCCACCATCGGCGGCAAGGGCGGCCGCAGCACCCTGGCAAAGCTGGGTCACGCCCGTACCCCCTGCACCATCGCGCTGGGCGTTTTTACCGTTGTGATGACCATGATGCCCATGGTGATCCTGTTCCTCGAGACGTTTCTGCTGCGTCCCGGCAGCTACAGTTTGGACAACATCACCCTGCACTATTGGTTCAGCAAGGGCGATCCCAACATTTATGAGGGCGAACCCGGCGTGCTTCTGAATCCAAGATTCTTCCGCTCTTTGTGGAGCACCCTGAAGATCACCATTCTCACCTCTGTGTTTGCTACCTGCATCGGCCAGCTGGTGGGCTATCTGACCTCCCGTCTGCGGGGCAAAAAGAGCGGTATCCTGCTGGAACAGGTCGTGTTTGTGCCCTATCTGATGCCCTCTCTGGCATTCGGCGCCATTTACCTGACCATGTTCTCCAAGTCTCATGGTATTATCCCGTCTCTGTACGGTACTTTTGCACTGGTCGTTTTGGTCAGCGTGGTGAAAAACATTCCCTTCGCCGCCAGGACCGGTCAGGCCAACATGATGCAGATCAGCACGGAGCTGGAAGAAGCGGCTCAAATTGAGGGCATCGGCTTTTTCAAGCGTTTCGTCCGCATTATCATCCCTCTGGCCAAGGGCGGCTTCATGTCCAGCTTTATGGTCACCTTTATCGGCGTCATCAAGGAACTGGATCTGATTTTGCTGGTAGCCACACCCGCGGACTACAACCTGCCTCTGCTGGCCCATCAGTACACGAACTCCTTTCAGGAGCCGTATTCCAACGTCATCACGGTCATTTTGTTTATCATCGTTCTGGCTACCTATGTGATCGCCAGCAAATTCTTTGATATCGATCTCACCGGCGGAATGGGAGGTTAAACATGAGCAAGATAGAATTAAAGCACATTGATAAATTCTATGGCAAAAACCACGTTTTGAAAGATTTGAACCTGACCATCGAGGATGGCGAATTTATGACCCTGCTTGGCCCCTCCGGCTGCGGCAAAACCACGACTCTGCGTGTCATTTCCGGTCTGGAGAATCCCCAGCACGGCACCATTGAAGTCAACGGTGAGACCATCGTGGACAGCGAGCAGATGTTCTTCACCAGCCCCAGCAAGCGGAATCTGAATCTGGTGTTCCAGTCTTACGCCCTGTGGCCCCACATGACGGTCCGCGGCAATGTTGGCTTTGGCTTGAGCAATACCTCGAAACTCTCCAAGGCGGAGATCGACGCCAAGGTAAACAGCGCTCTGGATCGTATGCAGATCCTGGAATATGCCGAGCGGTTCCCCTCTGAGCTGTCCGGCGGCCAGCAGCAGCGTGTGGCCATCGCGCGTGCTATTGTCAGTGAGCCGTCCCTGCTTTTGCTGGATGAGCCTCTGTCCAACCTTGACGCCAAGCTGCGTCTGGATATGCGCTCTGAGATCAAGCGTCTGCATGAGGAGCTGGGTACCACCATCGTCTATGTGACCCACGATCAGGTGGAGGCCATGACGATGTCCACCCGCGTGGCTATCTTCTTCAACGGCGTGCTGACTCAGGTGGATACCCCCAACGACATCTATACCAATCCCGCGAATCTGAAGGTGGCAGACTTCATCGGCAACCCGGGCATCAATTTTGTGGACGGCAAGGCACATATTGAGGGCGGCGATCTGGTGGTAAAATCCGATCTGGGCACCATGCGTTTCCCTGCCGCTGACCGCACGGACAATCCCATCCCTGACGGTGAGTTTGACTGCGTGCTGGGGCTGCGCCCGGAGCATCTGGCCCCGGGTGAAGGCGGCATCCCCGCCACGGTTTACGCCTCCCAGCCCGCCGGCTCCGAAACACTGGTCCAATTGGAGATCGGCAGCCACCGTCTGCTGATGAAGCTGATCGGACTGAAGCATTTCAGCCACGGCCAGGAGGTCGGTATGATGGTGGATCCCGATCTGATCACCGTATACGATAAGGCCAGCGAGCTTTTGATCAAGCGCTCCGTAGACAAGGAGTAAAAAAACTGTTGTTATTTTTCAGTGGAAACTGTAAAATAAAATTTTATAAGGAAGAAGGATCATTATGGCAAAGAAACTTTTGGCTCTTGTTCTGGCATTGATGATGGTGCTGTCCCTGGCTGCTTGCGGCGGCAAGCAAGAGGCACCCGCCGAAACTCCGGCCGAAACTCCCGCCGAAACCCCCGCTGAGGCACCTGTCGCTGACGACTGGGCTACCGTCAACAAGATCAACGACGGCAGTCAGACTGCCGCGGAGCTCTATGAGCTGGCAAAGCAGGAAGGCTCTGTTGTCCTGTACTCCATCTCCTCCCGCTGCACGAAAGTGGCTGACAGCTTCAACGCCCAGTATCCCGGCGTTGTCTGCGAGGCCTACGACCTGAACTCCGGCGAGATCGTGGAGAAGGTCATGCGCGAGTATGACTCCGGCATCCAGAACTGCGACGTTGTCCACTGCAAGGACATGGATGGTGCCTATTATAACGAGTTCGTTCAGACCGGCATCTTCCATGTGTACTATCCCGATGACATCGTCTCCCATATCGACGAGTCCCTGCGTCAGTACACCATGCCCGTTTACATTGAGCTGCAGAACTGGTTCTATAACTATGAGCTTTCTGACAAGCAGCCCATCACCTCCTGGTGGGAGCTGACCAAGCCTGAGTGGGCTGGCAGATTCAACTTCAAGCTCCCCACCTCTACCGGTGACGTCACCGCTTCTCTGACCGCGCTGACCGCTTATTCTGACGAGTTCGCCGCCAACTATGAGGAAGTCTTCGGCGAGCCCATTGAGTACACCTGCGGTGTTGAGAACGCTGTCTATGAGCTGATCTATCGTCTGGCCAACAACAATCCCCTGCTGATGGATACGGACGACTCTCTGGAGGCTCTGTCCATGTCTGATGAGATCATCGTCTCCATGGGTCCCTCCTCCAAGCTGCGCAACAACGATTCCAAGGGCTGGAAGCTGGAGGCTATCGAGATCGAGCCTGCCGTCGGCATCCCCGCCACCAACGTTGTTTACATCGTTGATAACTGCCCCCATCCCAACGCCGCCAAGCTGCTGGTCCGCTGGATCTGCGGTGAGAGCGACGGCACCGCCGAAGGCAACAAGCCCTTCCAGACCCTGGGCGGCTGGAGTGTCCGTGATGACATCGCCGACACGGAGGGCATGAAGACTCTGGAAGCCATGAACATTGTTGCTGAGGATCCCACTTACGTCTATGGCGAAGTCTCCAACCTGTTGGACTTCTGCCTGTCCATTTCCTAACAGAAATCTAAATCGCGTATCACATAACTTTTAACCAAATAGGGAGAGGCTTCGGCCTCTCCCTAAAACACCTCAGGAGGTTCTTCTATGTCTGAAGCAGATCGGCTCTACAATGACGGGCCGCGTGATCCCAACAGCTCCGCGCTGCTGCAAATGTTCGTGGCCAGCATAGGCCTCCTGGTGGTATATGCTGTCGGATACGCCGGGCTGACCCTGCTGGCAGGCGGAGGCCCGGATACCGGCTCGCTGTTATCGGTATGGCTGCCGCCGCTCCTGATGGGCGCGGCGGTATCGATCCTGGTGTGTATTCCCATGAAGTTTATGAAAAACAAGTATGTCATTCCAGGCGCTATGGCATTTTTGATCTTGTATTATGCGGTTCTCGTCATCGCGTTTAAGACGTCCAAAATAGCGGCAGATCCCGGGCTGGACATTTATATCATCAGCCTGTATGCCTTGCCCTGTATCCTTCCCGGCAACCTGATCGCCTGGTTGGGGTATTGGAAACTTCGCGTCTGAGGAGGAACAGCCATGAAAATAGCAGGAAAAAGGACGGGCTGGTATCTCTGGGCGCTGCTGGCGGTCATCGCTGTTCTTCTGGCAGTCGGCATTGCCCCGCTGTTCAATGAAAGCAAGGCGCTGAAGCCCTCCGGCGATTATCAGGGGATGACCACCCGGGAGGCGCTTTTCGCCGAATGCGCGGCACGGGGCATTACACTGAATGAGACGGAGGAGGAAGCGGTCCTGCGGGCGAGTGAGGATGCCAAAGCGCAATACGCCATGCTCGGCGAGTCCTACACACTGGAGGAGCTGGCAGAGGAAGAGCGGGAGCTGCGGCTGTTTGATAAGCTGTGCCGGGAGCTGCCGCTGCAAGCGAGCGTTTCCGAAGAGGAGATCCGGGAATGGTATGACGTCCGTCTGGAGGCGCTGCGCGCTTCGTTTGAAAAAAATCCCGGCGTATTCAAATCCCAGCAGGATCTCTACGACAAGCACGGCGGTGTGGAGCCATTGGTCGTGCCGGAGGGGTATGTCTATGTCCGCCATATTCTGACAGACAGCGAGGAGACTGCCAAAGAAGTGTTGGCAAAGCTGGATCAGGGTGAGAAATTTGAGGACTTACTAAAAGCGTATGGTACCGACCCCGGTATGCTGGAGGAGCCTTACGCCACTTTAGGTTATCTGGTAGGCCCTTACGAATCCACGGTGGATTATTATGAGGAATTTAAAGGAGCGGCCCTGACTTTGCGTGAAGTGGGAGACTACAGCGGCATTGTTCGGACCCCCGCAGGCTATGAAATAATCCAGTTGGCACGCCGGCTGGAGGCCCGTGAGAAAAGTCTGGAGGAGGTTCGGGACCAGATCTCCACATTGCTGCTGAACTATAAAAAAAGCAACGCGCTTACGGCACTTTTGCGGGATTGGACCGCCTGACGCCCTGTCCGCGAAAGCCCGTCTGCTGATTTTGTTGTGGTGAGATGAATATGAACCATACAGTGAACTATACCGGGCCCATGCGCTTTGCCCACCGCGGCCTGGTCCAATATGGCCCGGACAATACGCTGGATGCCTTTCAGAACGCTGTGGACCACGGTCTTGAGGGCATAGAACTGGATGTCCAACTATCGAAAGACGGCGAGATCATTGTGGTCCACGACGCAAACCTGACCCGCATGACCTTGGGGCATCCCAGCGCTGTCAACTATAACCGGATCCGGGAGATGACCTGGGAGGAGCTGTCTCAGGTGGAGCTGCCCTATGCCAACCACCTGCTGCCCACGGCGCTGCCCCCTCATTCAGAGGTGGAGGCGCTGGCGACTCTAATGCCCCAACAGGTATTGGGTCAAATGGAAGGCAGCGACTACACGGACGCTTTGGCCCGGGATGGCCGCATGGCCCGTCTGACGCGCTTTTGCGATTTTGACGCCTGGTATGCCGGGCAGCGCGCGGATGTCACGGTGGAGGTCGAGATCAAGAGTCTGGGTGTCATGCCCCGGATGCTGGAGATCTTGGATCGCTCCCCCAATACGGGCCGTTATATTTTGTTTTCCGGCGTGCCCGCGATCAATGAGGAGATCCAAAGCGCCTGCCGTGGGCAGGGCAAGCCAAAGGGACTGCGTCTGGGTGCCAACCTGCGCTTTATGAACGAGGAGACCCGCCGTGCTGTCAGCGCGTGGGATCTGTTTGAGATTGGACTGAACGCGGAGCATTTTACCCAGGAGGACGTTCTGTGGCTGCGGGACCAGGGCATCGCGGTACTCTCCAATCTGGGCGATCACCCCGCCTGGTGGGAGAAACTGTGCGGCATGGACGTGATGGGCTTCAAGACGAACTACGCCGAGGCGTTCACGGATTGGTGGACAGCCCGCTTTCAGTAAAGGCTGCTGAAGCGTACGCGGCCAGCGGAATGATCAGATTTTATGGATCTGGTCGTAACCCTTTATGCGCTCTGACCTGGAAGCTTTTTTGTCCGCTTGGTCCCTCGCTATAAGTTCTTTTTTTCTTGGCATAATAAAAAGGATGCACGAGTCCGTGCATCCTTTTTTATTTCCGTCTCTTACTGATACAGCTCCTCATCCGCGTAGTCGCTGCACTCCTTTTTCGACAGCCGACAGGCCTTGCGGCGCTCCACAGCCTCAAAAACATCGCTCCAGCTCCCCACGATCAGGCAGACGAGGGCGGAAAAAGCCAATCCCGCAGCCACCAGCTTCAACACAAAACGAGCCGTTTTATTCATCATCAGTTCCTCCTTGCCCTTTGTAAACGCAGTTGCGATATGGTGTATTATACACGCTTTTTCCCCCGTTTACAATCCCTTTTCCGCCGTTTTTTCCAGCGATCCACTTGATAAGCTCACGGTCACCACACGTTCCGCTCTCTTCGCATCCGTATAATTACATTGGCCGCTCCGATCAGCTCCTGCCGCCGCTCCGTAAAGAATCGGCGGTACGCCTCACAGTAGTAATTCCGGTCGATCCATCCATCCTGAACAAGGCGATTCCTGCGGCAGCCGTTGCGGCAGACGCCATAAATGGAGCAGCCGCGGCACGTCTCCGGGATCCGTGTGGATTCGGCTATAAAACGCTTTGCCGCATCGCTCCGCGCCATTTCCGAGAAGCTCTGTTGGCCAACCGTACCCAGTCTCCATTCGTCCAGCACATAAAAGTCGCATGGATAGACTCCGCCGTCGCCCTCCACCACGAACTGAACAGAGCAGCGGCCTGTCATGTCGCAGGATTCCGGCGGTTCTCCCAGCAAGATAGCCAGCCAGTTATCCAGATGGCGGACACTGACATACTCCCCTTTTCGCAGGTCCTGGTACCATAGGTCAAACACACGGATCAGGAAGTCTCCGTAATCTTTGGGAGACAGGTGATAAGCCGTGTCGCCCCGCTGCTGATAAAGGCCGGTCGCCGCTGAGATCTTCATATTTTTTCCTCCTTCATTCACCGCGCGACAAACGACACGATCTCATAAGGTCGGATATCAAATTCGATCACATTTCCTGACGGATGCACACGTTCCAGCAAGTCCTCCATCAAAGAGGCCTGATACACTTCCCCGGGCACCCATCCCAGTTCCAGTCTGACATGGCTCCGCTGCCCAAAGCTCTCATACAGGCGAATCACCGTTCCGGAGCCGTTCTGTGCCTGCTTTACCGCTTCGATCATGACATTCTCGCAGTCCACCCGTGCGAAAGGAGCCAGTTCCCCGGCACATCCGGTCATTGCCGTCACCGGCACATTCAGGCGATACGCCGCGTCCGGTATGCGTGCCGCGCGCCAATCGCCGCTGTGAGGGACGATGGAATAGGTGAATTGATGCGTTTCCTGATCCGCCTCCGGATTGGGCGAAGTCGAGCTTTTCAAAAGGGTCAGCGCGATATCGTTTTCATTGGCGCTGTGCCCGTATTTGCAGTCGTTAAGCAGGCTGAATCCATAGTTCCCCTCCGACACATCCATCCACTTATGGGCGCAGACTTCAAACCGTGCCGCGTCCCAGGAGGTATTCCGATGAACAGGACGCTTCACATTGCCGAACTGAATGTCATAGGTGGCCTCATTGTAAAAAACATCCACAGGGAAATGGGCTTTCAGCAGATAATTCGTCTCTGCCCAATCCACCCGCGTTTCAAAATCAATGCGGTCGATCTCCCGATAAAAAACAATGTGCTGGATGATCTTGGAGCGGTTAAAGCTGTATTCACAGCGGATCTTTGTCAGCACAGGTCCCTGCTCCACGATCCGCGCGGACAGAAGCTCGTCAACCTCCCAAAACCGTTCGTCATAGTAAATATTGATATCCCACGCGTCGTAATTATGCGGGCGATTTTCATAGCACACGATGCGGTTGAGCGCCTGTCCCTCTTTGACCAGTTGGCGGCCGCACCGCCGATCTACCAGAGAGGTGATGCGCATCGCGTCGTCAAATGTTCCCTCAAAATACGGCGTGCGGAAACGCTTCGTGCTGATATCCATGCAGTCGCTTCGCGCCGTCCCCCGCGCCACGCGCATCCGCGTGGCGCCCATGGGCACCATGCCTCTGACAAACGCGCAGGCGCCATCTGAGAGATGCTGCACCGGATACCGGTTGCCAGCCGTATCCTCCAGCGCGGTGACCTCCCGTTCCGCCGTGAAATACACGATGTCATCACGCTCTCTCGGCAGAGAGTTATACAGCAGCACACTATCGCCGGAGGGTCCGCTCAGGGCGGCAAACGCCTCGTCCCGCAAGGCGCGTGTCTGGGCAAACAGCCGCTCGTACATTTCCCTGGAATCGTCGTAGACTTTTTTGATGGAGGAACCAGGCAGAATGTCGTGGAACTGAAGCGTCAGCGCCTGTCGCCAGATGTCGCGAAGCTGTTCGTGGGGATATGGGAGGGCCTTGTGTCTGTACGCATATTCCCGCCAGAGTTCGACCTCCCGCAACTCCCGCTCCATCAAGCGGTTGCTTCGCTTATTCCGTGCCATAGCCGTGTAGGTGCCGCGGTGATATTCCAGATAAAGCTCACCGGACCATTTGGGCAGGCGTTTGTTCCCCTTCACCCGCTTTTCCAGCGCTTCAAAAAAGGGTCTCGCGAAGGTGTTGCGCACCGCCGGCAGCCCCTGTACGGGCGCGCGCATACGCCGGGCATTTTCCAGCATCCACTCCGTAGGTCCGCCGCCGCCATCGCCGTAGCCGTAGGTGACAAGGAAATGATTATCCAGCCCCTTCTGCTGGAAGCGCTGCCAGCCGCCCTTGATCTGGGCGGGTGCGAGTTTTGCGTTATAGGTCGTATAGAACGGCCTTTCTTTTCCCGTTTCCTCCACATAATCCCGGGCCGGCGTAAAATGGGTCAGCACTTCGGACCCATCGATCCCCTTCCAAAGGAAGGTATCGTATGGCACACAGTTAAACTCGCTCCATGAGAGCTTGCTGGTGAAGAAATAGTCGATGCCGCTCTTTTTCAAGATCTGCGGCAGGGCGGCAGAATAGCCGAACGCATCCGGCAGCCACAAAACACGGGAGCGCTTGCCAAACTCCGTTTCGAAAAATTCTTTTCCGTAAAGAAGCTGCCGCACCAGCGACTCCCCACCGGTCAAATTGCAGTCCGCCTCGACCCACATACCGCCTTCCACTTCCCAGCGGCCGCTTTCCACTGCCTGTCGGATCCGCTCATACAATTCCGGCTGGTCTTCTTTGACAAACTGATAGAGCTGTGCCTGCGAGGACATAAAGGTATATTCGGGATACCGCTCCATCAGTTTCAAAACAGTGGAAAAGGAGCGAACAGCTTTATGCCGTGTCTGATAGAGATCCCACAGCCACGCGACATCGATATGCGTGTGTCCCACAACATCCGCGTAGGCTTCCGGTTCTATATTCAGCAACGGCTCATAGTAATTTTCACGGAGATACGCTCTGGCCGCCGCCACAGAGGCATGGAAGTCCTCCGTGTAGGGATCCCGCAGATCCAGCAAATTCAAAGCGGCGGAGACGGTATACAGGGCGGTTTCCCTGCCGCGGCTTCCCTCGTCCTCCATCTGTACCGCCTGTAAGATCACGTCCAGATCGTAAACCAACTGCTGCACATCTTCGCACACATCGTTGAGGGAGAGCTTCAATCTCGGCGGCGCAAAGTGCCTCGGCCCTTGCCCCGGATATTCACTGTTGGCATAGCCTTGCAGAAGGATCTCATACGATTGACCCGGCAGCGCCTGATCCGCAAGGGTCAGAGTCGTGTGGCGGGTGTCAAACGCCTGTTCAATTCGACCGTTGACCCAGACCACAAACTGCGGATTTGTGGCCTCAGACATACCTTCCCGGCCAGTCGCGACAGACAGTGTCACTTTTCCCCGGTAGGTTTCCGGCGTCGTGACCGAGAAGCGGAAGTCCATCCAGTCATGAGCCGTGTCCCAGCCCCACTCACCGCCGTTTTCAAACGGGGTCTCCTCCGATCCGTCTCTGATCGCCGCGCGGATCCCTGTCACAGATACAGAGTCCCGAATCATCAGTTCTTTCAGAACGCGAACCATCTGGTTTGCCCGCGCGTCCAGCTGGTGTATTGGCATAAGCTCTCTCCTTTTTAAGTCCGTTAACAGAAGGTGAAATGGAGGTTCGTCCGCTTACTCATACCGCTTTCCAGTATTTCCGCGCCATTCCACTGTGCCTCACCGGACAGGCCCTCCACATGGCAGTTGCCCGGTTCCAGCCCCAGCGCGTAGTCCCCCGCCATAGGCGAGATCCACTGTGTCAATACAGGAAGCTGTTCCGCGTCATAGGAAACGGTCGTTTCAGCGCCATTGGCGGGGTTCTTGATCCGAAGCCGTGCCATGCCGCTGATCCCCTCATGATAATAGACCCGCTCCGGTGCCCCGGGCGCGGGGGCAGGCATACGGTTCCAGGCGTCATCCGCCACCGGCTGCCGCTTTGCTTCCCGCAGATAGGAAACACACTTCGGAAGATGGATCTCCACGCCTTCGTCCAGGAATGGGAAGCCGGCATTGATGTGGTAGAGCAGCATCAGCGGCCAGGGCGTGAAGCCCTCGTTCGTGATCGTGTCCGATACCGTCAGCTCAGAACTGCCATATTCCGTTTCGATGACACGGCGCAGCACGATGCTGCCGCCAAAAAGGCTGCCGTAGCGCACTTCACCGCAAACACGCAGGCGATATTTTCCATCCACCCAGGCGGCTCTCGTTTCGATATGGGAGGCGGGTGTCGCGCGAAAGCTGCCGTGCATCGGGAGGTCTCCCTCAGCGGGTCCCACGTTATCGGGGCCGCAGGTGAAAAACAGTCCGCCCATAATGTCGCTCTCCGTGCGGTGCCCAAGACCGCCCTTGGCAAGAAACACCCGATTTTTGCCGTTCAGGAACAGGGGGCCGATGTCAAAACCCCGGTCCGCCAAAACGGTGAATTGCAAAGCACCGTTCCATACTTCGATCAGCCGTGTTCCCGTAACGCTGTCACGCACTTCCCGGATACCGGCTAACTGCTCGATATGACCGAGCTTGCCGCAAATGGCGTTTCGTTCCATAGCGTCTCCCCCTTTATGCCGCTTTCAGCGCTCAGCGCTCCGCAAGGCGTTCCTTCACTTGCGCGCGGTCAGGCATAGCGGGAATGGCCCCCCGCTTCTCCACCACAAGGCTAGCGGCGGCGCAGGCCACATCGCCGTACCCCCGCAGCTCATCCAGCGTCAACTCGCCGATCTTTTTTCCGCTCTCAGACACGCAGGCCAGGAACGCGCCCCAGAACGCGTCCCCCGCTCCGGTCGTGTCCACTACCGCGGCAGGCTTGTAGCCGTCCACCTTGCACGCGCCCTGCGCCGTGGAAATGTACGCGCCGTCGGCACCCAGCGTGATGACCACGCAGGAGATCCCCTGTGCCTTCAGATATTCCGCGGCCTCCACGGGATCTGTGTATCCGGTGACGATCTCGCACTCATCGTCCGAGACCTTGATCATGTCCGCGTAGGGCAGCAGCACCCGTATCTGCTCCTGTGCCGCCTCTTCACTACTCCACAGCAGCGGGCGGTAGTTGGGATCGTAGGAGATCATGGCACCGACCTCTTTCGCGGCGGAAATGGCCGCCAGCGTCGCGGAGCGGGCCGGCTCGTCTGTCATGGACAAGGAGCCCACATGGAAAATGCCCGTGTTTTTCAGCATATCCATATCCAGCTCTTCCACAGATATCTGTGTATCCGCGCCGGGCTTTCTGGCGAACGCGAAGGACCGCTCGCCATGCTCATCGATCGTCACGAACGCCAGTGTGGTGAAAAACTCATCACTCATGATCATGGCAGACGTATCCACGCCGGCATTCTCAATGGTCTGTTTGAGAAATTCGCCCTGCATATCCGTACCCACTTTACCGATAAAAGCCGTACTTCTGCCCAGATGCGTGGCGCCCACCAGCATATTGGCCGGCGCGCCGCCGGGGTTGCGCTCAAAGGTCAGCATCCCTGCCGGTGAAAGGCCGGCGGGTATAAAGTCGATCAGACATTCGCCCAGTGCCACAATATCATATCGTTTCATCGCTCTTACCCTCACAGTTTCAAAGTATTTTTCTATTTTCACGGCGTTCATTACAGCGCCCAGTCGCCAATGTGATTCACCTTGCAGAACCACGGCGCGTTATCGTCCCCGTGGTGGTACATGGCTGCCGCAAGGCCTTCCCGCAGTTCCCTGAGCAGCGGTTGGCTTGCCGGATCGTCGATCAGGTTCCGCATCTCATAGGGATCGTTTTTCTGGTCATACAATTCGTCCGCGCCGCCGCAATTAAAGACGTATTTAAAGTCGCCCTGGCGGTACATCCGCTGCATACCGATCAGCGGAAAAGCGCTGACACACTCGCACACGGCGTAATCCCGCACCGGCTTGTCCGGCTCCGCCAGCAGCGGCAGCAGGGAGTGGCCGCTCTGCCAGGTGTCCGCCGCAAGTCCCGCCGCGTCCAGCACAGTGGCGTAAATATCCACCGTGGAGGCCAACTGCTCCGTGAGGGTATGGGCCATACCCTTGGGGGGCTTGATCATCAGAGGGATCTTCGTGATCTCATTATACATGTGTCCGGACTTATTTTCCATACCGTTGTGACAGCCCTGCGAATCGCCGTGGTCAGCGCAGAAGATGATATAGCTGTCCTCATACACGCCGCTGTCCTTCAGATGTCGCATCAGGCGGCCGATCTGCCGGTCGATGCCGGTAATGGCGGCGGCTGAGCAGATATGGCGCGTCTGCCAGTTCATGGGTCGAGCAGCCGTGCTGGTAGATGTTGGTGCACATACCGGTGACGGAAGGGTACAGCCCCGTATACAGGGCGGAGCGGGCCGGCGTGCAGACCGGCGCGTTGGTATAGGCGTTTCCAAAGCACAGGCTCTCCGCCGCCAGCGCGTCCAGCGCCGGTGTCAGGCACGGGGCATCCGGGTTGGCATAGTGCACAGTGTCCCCCCGGTGCTGGTCCGAAAAGAGAAACAGGATATTTTTCCGCGCAGCCGCGTTTCTCTTACTTTGCGGCGGGATACTCATTGCACAGCAGGCGGTAGGGCGGTTCATCCTCCTCAATGGCGGGGAAGCGCCCCATTTTTTCATAGAAGCGGTTGTCGGTATTGTCATCGTTGCACTGGCTGACCTCACCCAGCAAAACGGGGCCGCTGCCCTTTTCCACCTCAAAATCATGGTACATATAAGGATAGATGGAGATGCTCTCGCCAGGAGTCAGGCGCACCTGGGAGCCGGCGGGAACCACCATTTCACGGCCATCCACATGGACACAGACGTCGTTGACCCGATCCATCTCCTCATCGGGCAAAGAGTTGTAGACACGGATCAGCACGTTGCCGCCGCCGCGGTTGATGATGTCCTCCATTTTTGACCAGTGGAAGTGCATGGGAGAGTACTGGCCCTCCTTAATGTACAGGAGCTTTTCCGCATAGCTCTTGGTGTACTTCTCAGGCATACTCAGGTTGCCGTTGCGGATGGTGATGAGGGAGAAACCGACCTTCTCAAAATCACCCAGGCCGTAGTCAGTGATGTCCCAGCCCAGCATATTCTCCCGGATTTCATCATAATCGTGACCCTTTTCCAGCCACTCCTCCGGCGTAAAATCGCAGAAGGGCGGCAGAGCGAAGCGGTACGCCTTCACCATCGCTTCCATCTCTTTCAAAGCGGCGTTGATCTCACTGCGTTTCATGATCGTTTCCTCCTCTTTCTATCATTCAGATGATCGTTCCAAATCAAACGCGTAAATACCAAAAGGCA